>JAYTAK010000207.1:0-10781 GCA_043737515.1 Candidatus Kuenenia sp.
CTGTTGATTTAGTCGCTTTATCAGCCGCCGGGCGTTAGCCCCCGGTTGTTTTTGGCGTGTTTTTGCAAGTAAAACCGGACGCTAACGCGTTCCGGCTGATTAAATCAACAGACCGCTAGCCGCGGGTTGTGCATGCGGTCAACACCGGCGGCTAGCGCCTTGCCGCTCACAAAACATCAAATCTGGCCGCGCGGAGTATAACGATTGATATCTAGTTGTCCCGCGAAGATTTTCAGGTGACTGCTGGACGAGATTGAGGCGGGTGCCACAGGAAAACAACGGACAGGAAGATGGAAAGACCGAAGCGGAATTGCCTTCCGGAATTCCTGATCGCAAAATCACTGTCCCGGAAAATGGCAGAACGATGAGGGCAGGACAATAAACCGCACAGAAAAACGCTTCTTATCGTTCTGCCCCCATCGTTCTGCCAAAGTCCGGCGGATTGGGCGTAGAAGTGTCAGCAAGGACAGCGAAGAGATGGACGGATAGGCATAACACATGCAGCTCGCGTCGCCGCTGGAGTCGTGTAAGGCGGGGCAAATTTCGCTGCCGCTTGACGATCGTTGCTCGCTCTGCCAATCTTTGGGTTGAAAATCGTTTTCACAGGCATCGCGGCTCGACCGCTTCAGGAGATTTCGGGGCATGTTCACGACAAGGACAATTTTGGCGATGGTGTTTTTGTTTTCCGGGGCCAGTGCGTCGGCACAGTTGAAAGATGGTGAGACCATCGTCTTTCTGGGCGATTCCATCACGCAGCAGGGTGCGGGTGAAAAAGGGTACGTCACGCTGTTCCGGCAGGCGCTTGAAAAGTCTCGTCCGGACTCTGGTATCAAAGTCATCGGTGCCGGCATCGGTGGAAACAAAGTGCCGAATCTGGAAGCTCGGCTGGAAAAGGACGTGCTGGCTCACAAGCCAAACGTGGTCGTGATCTATATCGGCATCAATGATGTCTGGCATTCGACACGCGGACAGGGAACTGAGATCGGTGCTTTCGAAACCGGCCTGCGAAGTCTGATTAAGCGTTGCAGCGACGCAGGCGCGCGAGTCATTCTGTCGACTCCCAGCGTGATTGACGAAAAGCACGACGGATCAAATACGCTGGACAAGTTGCTGGACGAATACTCCGCCCTCAGCCGCAAAGTCGCAATGGAAACAAGTACGACGCTGCTGGATCTGCGAGCTGCGTTTATTGCAAATCTGCAAGAGTACAACACCGCCAACGAACCCAAGGGTATCCTCACGGGCGACGGAGTCCATCTGAATGACGCGGGCAATCGTTTTGTCGCCGTCCGGATGCTGGAAGCAGTCGGCGAAATCCCGACCCGCAAGCGCGTCCTGCGGCATGTTGTGATTTTTAAGTTCAAACCGGAAGTCACGCCGGCTCAACTGGATGAAATCAACCTCGCATTTCAGAACCTGAAGATCGCGATTCCACAGGTGCAGGATTTTGAACGAGGGATCAACAACAGTCCCGAAGGGCTGAACAAAGGATTTACTCACGGGTATCTGATCACATTCGCGACGGAAGCCGATCGCGAAGCCTACCTGCCGCATCCAGCTCACAAGAAGTTTGTGGAACTCCTGGGCGGAAAGCTGGATGAACCGTTCGTGTTTGATTACTGGACGGTAGAATAGAGTCGGCAGAAGTCGCTGCTTCACGGTTGGTTTACTCTCGGAGGACCCGGCACACAGGAGGCTGGCCATGGCGTATCGTTCAAGGTCAAGAGAACAGGAACTCAACGAACGATTTCAGGCATGGCTTGGAACGGCGATGATGATCGCCGCATCGATTTTTGCCGTGCTCATTTTCTGCGACCGCATGGAATTCAGGATGTTTTCCATGCCCGCCGTGTGGGACACCAGCCGCGGAATGCATATTTTCCTGTGCTGCGGCATGTTCCTGTTCGCCGCGATTCTGCTCAAAACACCGCCGCAGGTCAGCGAGCCTGAATCAACCACGCCACTCTTCAGAACCTGCGAACTGCTGACTCGACCGGGATGCGGACTGTGCGACGACGCGATGGCCGTGCTGATCAGTTTTCAGAATGCGCTGCCGGCCATCACAACCGTCGATATCTCCGACAATCCGCAACTGACGCGACAGTTTGGAGAATCGATCCCGGTCGTCCTGCTGGACGGTCGGGTTCGTTTTCGCGGTGCTGTCGAACCGCTGCTCATGCAGCGCATTGTCGATGCGGCCCGCACCCGGCAGCAGTCTGCCAGCGACGAGGCCGACGAACATCATGATGCGTCGTCCGGTCTGGTCACGTCCTGATGAGATTCCATCTGTTCCCACGCCTTCGGCAATGTCCACAGCAGATCTGAAGCGATCATCCCGCGCTGGCCAAGTTCATAGGCCGCAAAGTTACCCGCTCGACCGTGAACATTGACAGCCAGAGCGGCAGCTTCAAACGGAATCATCTTCTGACCCAGCAGCGAAGCGACGATTCCGGTCAGAACATCACCGCTGCCTGCAGTGGCCATCCCTGAATTCCCCGTTGTATTCACAAACAGCCTCGCGCCATTTGTGACCACCGTGCGCGGGCCCTTGAGCACCACCGTCAGGTCGTGCGTCCTCGCAAAATCTGCGGACATCGTAATCCGAGTGTCTTCGTCGTCGGATATCTGAAGTCCTGTCAGACGAGTAAACTCGCCAGGATGCGGCGTAATGACGCAGGCCGCATCCTTGTTTCGCTTCTCCAATAGTCCACCAACCGCTGCCGCATTCAACGCATCCGCATCCAGCACCAGCGGCACACGACAGACCTCCAGCACAAGTGAGACCAGTTCCACAGCAGCCTCGCTCTGGCCAAGTCCCGGGCCGATGGCGACCGCGTCTTTTCCGGCAAGAAGTTCTTCGATGCGTTCCCGCGACAATAAGGCAAGTTGTCCGTTGGAATCCGTTTCCAGCCCGATCGTCATCACACACGGTTCGTAGCCTGCGACAGTCATCTGAACCGAGCGAGGGATCGCGGCGGTGACCAACCCTGAGCCTGATCGCAACGCGGACACGGACGACAGACACACGGCACCGCTCATCCCGACCGAGCCGCCGATGATCAGAACTCGACCGAACGTTCCCTTGTGTCCATCCTGCGGTCGATCCGGCAGCATTGGAATCTGCTCGATGCTGAATTGCTCTGACATGTTGTGAAGCTGCTGTGAGGGGTAGATTGAAATTCGAACGTGGGAAATGATGCGGTTTTCTGCCGTGCAATTCAATTGAGCGTGGCACTGCACGGTTTGCCAGGCCGCCCTTGATACCGAATTGCATGTTCGATTTATTTTTACTCCGCGCGGCCAGGACTGAGGGTTGTGTATTCGGTCAGCACCGGCGGCTAGCGCCTTGCCGCTCACAAAACCTCAAATCTCAGCGCGCCGAGTTTATGACGCTCTCGAAGCCGAAACACCAGGATGAGCCGGGATTCTGCCGCAGAAATGGCAAAAACCTGTCAACTTAGCCATGCCTGAGGGCGCTGTCGCCTGCGGCTTGCCATTAAACGAGTCATTGGCGACCGCGTGCGGAGTTTATCCATCGCCCTGGTTTTCTTCTTCGAGTTGTCGAATATACTCAATCGCTTCTTCCGCCGAACACACCACTCGGCCCGGCAGTCGGCCTTCGCGATCGCAGGCGGCGAGCGTGTCGAGAGCTTCGTTGTCTTCTGAATTCGTCAGTCGGCGTTTTGCTCGAATGCCCGCCGTGCCGTCGTGAACGCGCTGGGCGAGTCCATGATTCTCAATGAGCCATCTGGTGCGCTCAGAGATGTAACCATTCAGCACCGTTAGTCCGGCGGTGATGTGGTCCATCGGGTCGATGCCCTTCCCGACATCATGCAGCAGTGCGGCGAGCAGCAGTTCTTCGTCCCACGGAAATTTTTCGCGTGCCAGTTCGAACACCTGCAGACTGTGATACAGCACGTCGCCCTCCGGATGAAAATCGCGGTCCTGACGCACACGATCCAGCGGCAGCAGCAGCGACAGGAAAAAGTGATAGCGTCGATTTTCGGCATTCGGATCGGCGTCAGCCTTGATCTCGCCATCGGCCGCGACAAGCTGCTGCAGCGACTGACGAATTTCAAAGTCTGTCGGCAGGGCTTCCGGCGGAATGTAACTGCGTGTGAGCGACCGCGCCGCACGCCACTTCGCCTGCGTGTAGTTGGTTTCTTTGCGTGTGCTCATCAGCCGTGCGGCTTCGAAACAGATTTCACGACGCAATCGGTCCAGTTCCATGAGGCTCACTTATTTTCGGTTTACGAAACATTCCCGCAGCCCACACGACCAGTGTCGCCAGAAGGACGAACAACAGGCCGCCGCCAGCGGAAAGATCGGATGTCATGCGGTCCATTTCGACGCCAAAGAAGGTTTTGGCAATCAACTGAAGATAACTGTGAACGTGGTCGTCAATTCCCATTTCACGACGCACACGAAAGTGCCAGTCCGTGCAGATGCAGTACCCGATACCTTTCCAGGCTCCCATGACGAACCACGAAAACAGTGTAGATCCCAGACACACGATATGCAGCGTGCGCGTGCGAGGAAAGATCCATCCGGTCAGATTGAAAACCAGCATCACGCTGTGAAAGGCAAAAAACAGAATATTCAGCCCGGCCAGCATTATCGCGACCCTTCCTATGGAGTGCGATGACTTGTCATCGCTTTCTTTCTCCAGCCACATGCTCATCGCATATACCGCACACGGTCGCCAATGACTCGTTTAACGGCAAGCCGCAGGCGTCAGCGACGTGTTGAGGACGCTGTCGCCTGCGGCTTGCCGTTAAACGATAAACATCTCATCCATAGCCGTTTTGACTATATTATCAGCGCCGGAGGGCAACGACTTCGAACCGGAACTTATTCGATTCTGCGACCGGATTCCAGGCATGTGTCCAGTGCGACACCCGATGAAACAGAAAGCGGCGACGAGTCGCCGCACTCCAAAACGCCTAGTCCGACTGTTCGGATGGAATTCGCCTGCCATGCGGATCGGTGATGGGTGCGGCGGTGACCGCATCGAGCCGATCGCGGAGTTCGCGGCTGGTAAAGTGTTCCAGTTTTTCCGCCTGACCGTGGATTCGATCCACCGCGACGCCGCCTTCTGCCACCAGATACTGTTCCCACAAACGGTGCGAGCGGACCAGCACCGATCCCAGTTGTCGCCCGGCATCAGTCAGTCGATATCCGGATGCTGACGGAATCACATGGCCCGTACGAACGTGTCGGTTCATCAGCCATGCCGCCAGCCATGGGCGCGACAACAACACCGCACTGAGTTGCTGTGCAGACACGACGCAATCGCGCGAGCGCTCGTCCATTCTGTACAGCAACGCAATCAGGTCTTCGGACAGAATTCGCAGCGTCAGCTTGTGTCTGCGCACGATGCGCACGATGACTCCATTGCGCGGCGAAACGAGTGACGCGACAAAGAACAGTATCCCCGCACAGAGCGCGATCATCCCAGACGTGCTGGTGCTGCTATATCCAAACGCATGTGGCACCATGACCGCCGACAGATGTCCGCACACTGCCGACAGCATCGCGATCACGGTGCTGCACACGATCATCATTCCGAGGCGTGCCGTGAGCAAATACGCCGTGGCGGGCGGTACCACAAACATGGCCACGACCAGAATATTGCCTGCCGTTTCGAAACTGGCGACGGCGGTCACAGCCACGATGACCATCAGCAGATAATGCATCAACCTTGCGCTGAATCCGACGCTCGTCGATAACGCCGGATCAAAGGCACTGAGTTTCAGTTCTTTGAAGAAGATCGCCACGAACAGCAAATTGACAATCGTCACAGCGCCCAGCACGATGACGACGCGCGGAATCGTCGCGCCAGCCACATCAACCCTGTCCAGTGGCGTCATTTCAATCGCGCCGTACAGCACGCAGCCGGGATCAAGATCGACATGATCCGCCGCCTGCACAATCATGACGAGACCGATGGCAAACAACGTCGTGAACACCACGCCCATCGACGCGCCTTCATCGACGTCGCCGAAGTTGCGAATCCACTCAGTAAACAGGGCTGTCAGAATTCCGACCACCACCGCGCCGAGAAACATGGGCCAACTGGCTCGGCTTTCGCTCACGAAAAATGCGACGGCCAGACCCGGCAGGATCGCATGACTGATGGCGTCGCCGAGCAGACTCATACGCCGCAACAGCAGGAAATTTCCGGGCAGCGATGCGGCGACGGCACACAGCATTCCGGCAAGCACAATCCAGCCGTCGTAGTCCCATGACCAGTTTTCAAAGACACTCATGGCAGCCGACCTTTCTCCATGGTCGGATGAGGGCTCGCGACGACGCCACGCGACGTTCGCTGTTGTGCGAGGAGCTGTTCCAATTGCGCGATAAGTTCCGGTTCCAGGACGTGTTCGATGGCGTCAGCCGCCTGATCAACTCGTCCCGGTGCGACATCCGCCTGCGTAATCAGGTACAGTTCCCACAGACGATGCTCATGGGCCAGCCGCGACGCTTCCGCGACGCCCGCGTCCGTCAGTGACAGACTTGCATCGTCCTTGCGGACCAGCAGACCGTTGCGACGACTGCGTTCGATCTGCCGCCGCAGTCGAAACGACGACCATGTCCGCATCGCCAGCAATTGAGAAAACGGCACGCCGATTCCCGCTGCTCCGGCTTCCGGTTCCTGTGCTTCCAGCAGTTCGTACATTCCGCGGAGCAGATGCTGTCGATCGACGGATTGATTCAGCTCCCAGCGTCGCGCGATGCGGACCAT
Source organism: Candidatus Kuenenia sp. (assembly GCA_043737515.1). Taxonomy (GTDB): domain Bacteria; phylum Planctomycetota; class Planctomycetia; order Planctomycetales; family Planctomycetaceae; genus SXXK01. Next base: position 6,746 of record JAYTAK010000207.1, read on the forward strand.
TAAACCGCGTGAACGTCCAAAGAGCAGGCTGAAGAAAAACAGACTGCTGCAGACGATCACGATCATGGCACCGGACGGCAGATTCGGAAACACGGCGCTCATCGCTGAGCCTGCGAGTCCGCCGACACCGCCAATGCCGGACGAAATCAGCAGCATGCGCTTCAGGTCGTGCGTCCAGAACCGCGCGGCGGCGGCGGGGATCACGAGCAGCGCGATCATCAGCACCAGCCCCACAGCCTGCAGGCCAATGATGGTCACGATGACAACCAGGGCCATGAGCAGCAGATCCAGGAAGATCACCGGATACCCGCGCGACGCGGCAAAGCCTTCGTCGAAGCACAGCAGTGTAAGTTCCTTGTACAGGAGTGCGACGATGATCATGCAGAGCTGGCCGGCTGTCGCAATGAGTTGCGCATCGCTCACAATCATCGAAGCCGTTTTGCCGTAGATGTACGATTCCAGACCCGCCGCGTGGCCTGACGGAACTTGCTGTACGACCGTCAGAATGGCAATGCCCGCGCCGAAGAACACGCTGAGCACGATCCCCAGCGCGGCGTCTTCTTTCAGTCGTGTCAGATTGCGAATATACAGAATCGCCACGACGCCCAGGATGCCGCTCAGGGCCGCGCCGGTCAGCAGAACAGGCAGCGATTTTCCATCGAGTCCCAGCAACGGTGCCAGCAGAAACGCCAGCCCGACGCCCGGCAGCGTGGCGTGACTCAGCGCATCGCCCATCAGCGCACGGCGGCGGAGCAGCGTAAAACTGCCGACGAGACCCGCTGCCATGCCCAGCAGTCCGGTGCCCGTCATCACGACGCGGGTGTTGTAGTCCTGCAGCAGCAGCACTCGTTTCCATTGTTCCCAATCCGGCCATGTGATCGACCGGTTCGTGAGAGACTCTGCCACGGCAAGTAACGGTGCGTGCAATTTGAGATCTGAGATTTGAAATCCGTCGGTTAACACTGTCAGGAGCAGCCACACATTCACAGTGTTCGCTCCCGTCGGCGCATGGCTTCGGTGGCTTCGTCGAGCAGCGTCAGCCGACCGCCATACGTGCGTTCCAGATTCTCGCGCGTGAACACGTCTTTGGTCGGACCGCTGGCCACGACGCGCATGTTGAGCAGGACGACGGAATCGAAATACTCCGGCACGGTCGGCAGGTCATGGTGAATCACGAGCGCCGTTTTTCCGGCCTGCCGCATGCTCCGCAGGATTTCCACGATGGCTTTTTCCGTCGCCGCATCGACCGCCGCAAACGGTTCGTCCATCAGATACAGGTCTGCATCCTGCACCAGCGCGCGGGCCAGAAATGTGCGCTGCTGCTGTCCGCCGGAGAGCTGGCTGATCTGGCGATTGGCGAGTTCACTGATGCCAACCTGCTCCAATGCCTTTCGTGCGATGTCGCGATGCTTGCTGCGGACAGGCATGCACCAGCCGATTTTTCCGTACAGGCCCATCGTGACCACGTCGAGCACACTGATCGGAAAATCCCAGTCCACACTTTCACGCTGCGGAACATAGCCGACGCGCTGGCGACTCTGCCGATAAGACTGTCCGAAGATTTCAACACGTCCTGACGCTTTCGGCACAAGATCCATAATCGCCTTGAGCAGCGTGCTCTTGCCCGCTCCGTTCGGTCCGACAACGCCGACAAGTTGCCCCGGCGGCACCTCAAGATCCACATCCCAGATCACGGGTTTGCGATGCCATGCCACGGTCAGGTCACTCACGGAAAGCGGCAACGGCGCGTTCATGGTCGCTCCTTGACTGCCGTCAATTTCCCCTGCAGGCCGCCGTCGGGAACTGATCCGCCCAATGCCCGTGCGACGGTTGTGATATTATGATCGAGCATCCCGACATAGGTTCCTTCGTAGGAATCCTCCGCACCCATTGCATCGGAGAACAATTCGCCGCCGACCTTGACATCGTGGCCTCGGGATTTCGCACCGTCGATCAGCGCCAGGATATTCTTTTGCGGCACGCTGCTTTCGACAAATACAGCCGCCACTTTTCGTTCTACCAGCAGATCGACCAGTTCATTGATCCGCTGCAAGCCCGCTTCAGATTCTGTGGACAGCCCCTGCACGCCGACAACTTCCAGACCGTAAGCTCGTCCGAAATAACTGAACGCATCGTGCGAAGTCAAGAGAATGCGGTTGGATTGCGGGATCGATGCAATCGACGCGAGCCCGTATTCATGCAGAGCTTCTAATTGTGTGCGCAAGGTCATGGCGTTCGCCTTGAAGGCGTCGGCATGAGCTGCATCGTGTTTGCTCAGAGCGTCCACGATCACGTCGATGCAACTGGCCCATGCCGCAACGTCCATCCAGACATGCGGATCGGGATGCCCACCGGCACCATCGGGCGAAAGCAGCATGTCCGCAGGCAGGCGACTTGTGATAGCGAACACTGGCCGTTTCTCACCCACCTTGCTCAGCGTGTCCTGCAACCGGCCTTCCAGCATGAGGCCGCTCGAAAACACAACGTCGGCCGACATAATCTGCTGCATGTCGTCCCGCGTGGCTTTATAAAGATGCGGGTCAACGCCCGGCCCCATGAGCTGCCTGACGCTGGTGTGTTCGCCGCCGATCTGCTTCACCAGATCCGCCACCATGCCAACCGTGGCCAACACTTTCGTCGGCTTTGCGGTATCTGATCCGGAAGTCGGATCAGGGTCTGCTGCGTTCTGGCAACCCGCCAGCAGCACCGTCAGTAAGACGACAAAGGTTCTGGCGTTTGTCCACGCCCGACATCCGCAAAACGCCGAGGAAACGGTGGAGCGAGTAGTTTGCATAGAGTTGTTCCCGACGCAATCAGCGTCTATTCACCCGGAATGTAGCCTTGGCTACAAATGACATGAGTGCAGTCTATCTCGGCTTCCATCGTGGTCAAGCGGAAGATTATTGTGACTGGAATGTCTCACGAATCGGAACTTTTCCGGCTGTTTTCATTGCAACTAGCGGCGTTGCCTGACTTCGACGGAGTTATACTGTGCGTGACTCCGTAGGCGACGTCGCTCCGCGACTCGCATTCCTTTGACATGCACGTTCGTAAACAATTCAACATCGCGGTTGCCCCACGTCGCCCGGAAAAGCATCACCGCGTTATCACCACGAAATCTCAGTCGGCGGTTATACTGTGCGGGCTCCGTAGGCGATGTCGCTCCGCGACTCGCATTCCTTTTCCATGCACGTTCACACACAATTCAACATCGCGGTTGCCCCACGTCGCCCGGAAAAGCATCACCGCGTTATCACTACGAAATCTCAGTCGGCGGAGCGACTGAGCTACGTAACAACATCTCTCAAGGCAGTTCACCATGAATCCAATTGCACTGTTGCTTGTGCTTGCCACGGTTCCAACTGAGGCGAATTCGTCCGATGCGTTGTTCACGAAGCTGGATCGCAATCAGGACCGCAAGGTCACGACGGATGAGATCACGGATTCGCAGCAGTCGTTTTTTAAGCGTGCGCTGCGTGTCGCCGATCGGAATGAAGACGGCGCGCTGTCCAGCGATGAACTTGCGATCGCACTGACAGATCCGAAGCCTGTCAAACTGCCGGGCACAAATGTCGCTGGTCGTCTGGCAGGGATGGACATGAAACAGACCGACGCGAAGAAGACCGATCCCAAAAAGTCTGAGCGACCGGAAATCAAGCCGTCCGAGGCGAAGAAAACGACGGACGACGATGTGAAGGGTCTTCGAGCCATGATGCAACAGCTCGACCGAAACAATGACGGCAAGATCGATAAAGACGAATTGCCGCCTCGGATGAAACAATTCGCCCAACAAATGGACACGGACAACGACGGCAAAATCGATGCTGCAGAAATGGCTGCAGCCATGAAGCGTCGTGACACCAAAAAATAACAATGGCCCGCTTAGTTGTTGGGAATCTGGACTTCAATTAAGAGCGAGAATGCCACTTGAGTTCTACTATTAGACTTCCCTTGTAGGTAAATCCGATCGCACCATTCTGGAATCCGACGGCCCGGCAGGAGGTGTTGTTTTCTAGCCACGAAAAGGCACAAAAGA
>JAYTAK010000208.1:0-1997 GCA_043737515.1 Candidatus Kuenenia sp.
CACGGAATGCCGGATGGAACCGTGCAGGCGACGTTTCGCTGGAAGGAGCAGATCCATGGGGCTCATTCCGGCAGTGAACTGTTTAACGCTCGTGGAATCGGTATCTGCCTCATCGGAAACTTTGAAGACACTCGCCCGACAAAGGCACAGATCCATTCAATTAAGTCATTGGCCAAAGTTCTCGCAGATCGTCACCGGATCACTCCGGAAAATCTCATGGGGCATGCTGCAGTGAAAGCGACAGCCTGTCCCGGAAGACACTTTCCTCTGAATGAAATCAGACAGGTGATTTCCAGAATGGAAGACTGATCGGGCATTTTGCAGATCAGCAGATAATTCAGATGAAGGTCAGGATGAACTTCAAGTCACTGGTTTTGATGTGTCCTCCCCTACTCATACTTTTCTAAATCACGGAAGTCTTTCACATGTTTAATCGCGTTCGAAGCATGTCGTTCTCATCAGGTGAACTGGAATCTTTATTGCCGGACATTGACCTGGAGATGCTTCCGACAGAACTGCGGGAAGTTTACGAATCGTGGAGCCAGTCTCCCGATTGCCCGTCGCAGTACTCCGGTTCCGTCGCAGAATCTGACTGGCCCGTTTCGATCTATGTTCCTGAACGTTACGAAGAAGGCTATGCCTATCCGCTCGTCGTGTGGTTTCACAGCGATGCGAATGACGAAGACCAACTGGAAGAAGTGATGTCAGCCGTCAGTTCGCAGAACTACATCGGTCTGGCACTGCGCGGCAATCGTTCGCACGAAACCGCAGGGGGATTTCGCTGGGACGTCTCGTCGCTGCAGTTTGGGTCAGTGCCCCTGCAGGATTTGCTGCACGTCACAACATGTCGCCTGCGACAGGCGTTTCACATTCACAGCGAACGCATTTTTCTGGCAGGTTCCGGTTTTGGTGCCGACGCCGCTCTGCAAATGCTGGTTCAACGACCGGAATGGTTCGCCGGTGCCGTTCTGCTGGACCCGGCCTGCAAGAGTGATTGCCTGAAGGCAGAACGTCTGACGGGCCTGCGTGGCAAACCTGTGCTGCTGAGCGTCTCCCGGAGTTGCCCCAGTGATATGCTGGCTCGCAATGTGGAAGCCGTGCGAATCCTTAGGTCTGCCGGCGGAAACGTGGACGTGGAACTTACTGAACAGCCCGTCGATCCTGCCGGCAGCGAAGTCCGGATGCTCGATCACTGGATCATGAACTGCATTAACCGCGAAGCGCTGGTGTAGTTTGGGAGTGCTGGGGCTTGACCCAGCTTTGGAACTTCTGGGCGAAGCCCTTTCTCTATAGTTCGACTGTCCCATTTTGTTCGTAGTCCGGCCTTCAGGCGGAAATTCAGCCTGGAAAACCATGAACATTCAGTCCATTTTCCGGCTAAAGCCGGGACTACAAGCAGATCTGGGACAGTCGGAAAAGTGTGAATCATGGAATGTCACTCCGCGACAATTCCAAAGCTCCGTCAAGCCGGAGCACTCCCAGGGATACAGACTCATCCGACCCACGCATAGTTGGCATTCGGCAACGCGACACAGGATTTTGCTGCGGTCGTGAGTCGTTGCAGCTCAGCGGGGTCTTCAATCGCGATGATGCCAAGTTCTTCCACGATGTCGGACGGGATATTGCTGTAGAGATAGACGCGGGCATGCCGGAGCGTGTTGATTAACTGCGTCATCTCAACCGCATCCTCACCAGGTTCCCGGCGCAGGGGTTTCAGGAGGTCATCCGGATCCTGACAGCGTCGCAGCATGGTCGCACCGGGGCCTTCCGGAACGGGCAGATCGGCAACAACAATGATTCGTCCATCAGGTTGCACGAGTTTTGTGGCCAGCTCGATGGCGTTTCCAAACTGCTTCCATCCGGATGACGCATCGCATGGCACGGACATCACTACGGCATCGACTTGCTTTCGTGGCTTCAGCCGCCAGACGCGATCGACCAGCTCCTTGCCTGCCGTCATCACGTCTTCCGGTAATCCTGCCAGAATCGCGAGCGGC
>JAYTAK010000209.1:0-4674 GCA_043737515.1 Candidatus Kuenenia sp.
AACGTAGCCACGCTCGCCAGAGCGTGGGTTTCCTCTGGATCGCCCACGTTCTGGCGAACGTGGCTACAAAGTTGCTCGCACGGTCCGCCACTGCAGTAATGTGGCACGCTAAAATCTTCTCAGGAAAACAAAACTCTAAATCTTTGCTGAACAGAGCCGCAGGCGACGGCGTCGCCGGAAACAGTCACGTGCAACTCTCAATGTTTCCCATTTCGTTCAGGTCATGAAGCCTGACACATGTTCGTATGGTACAGAGTTCGCCGCAGAATTGACCTCAGAATAGGGGTCTGTTTTCATCGCGATTGTCAAAGTGGTGATGAGGACCGAGTGACGGTTGGCAGTGAGACTCTAACGCCAAACCAAAGGGCTGCAGCCAGGAAGCACAGATACAAACTCTGGCTGGCGGTCTGAATAAAATAGAACTCGGCACTGCCGACGCGACCAAACATAAACACGACAAACATCTGTACGGAGCGTGTCAGCATGAAACCAGCGACTGACGCGGCAATATAGATCGTCGGGTAGACCCAAAACGACACACGGCGATTCGATAAGCGGAGAAATACCGCTGTGAGCACAACTGGCGGCACTCCGTAATGCAGGCTTACCACCGCGATGGATTCCACGTTGGATAGATTCTTTTGGAAATTGAAGATCGCTGCACTTTGCAATAACGACGCGAGAATTTGCCCTCCAACGGATGCGGCAATGAGGGGCACGAATCTCGGTCGATTTGCCACCGTTTTCCAGCACATCATGACGGTCAGGCCGTTGCCGAGAGCCCTTATCCCAATTCCTGCCCAGGAAAAAATAAAGACATTCCACTTTGAATCAATGATCTTCAATCCCACAAGTTGATGACCATTCCACCAGTATACAGCGAACACCGGTGCCATCAACATTGCGGCATAAAGTCCAGCCAAAAGGAATGTCGCAAGGCCGGTCGGTTTCAACTGGATTGGCAAGACCGCAGGAAGATCGCCCGCTTGAGGAGCTTTGTACGGATTGTCTTCGCATTCATCCAAAATCATCGCCCCTTCAGGAATTCGAGCACGTCCGCCATTTGCCCCACCGAGACATCACGTTCAACGCCCTCGGGCATGAGGGATTTGCTGGTGGTCTTGAGTTCTTCAATGTCGGTGCGAAGAATGATTTGTTCGCGGCCTTCAGGTTGACGCAGAGTGACGGAGTCTGCCGACTCGGCGATCATCAGACCGTTGTACAGAAGACCTTCGGCCGTAACAACGATGTATTCTGTGAACTGCGGATCGACTCGGCGATTCGGGTCCAGAATATCGTACAGCAGCGCATCTCGCGCACGGGCACGGGTGTCGCTGATGTCGGGGCCGACGTTGTGGCCGACGCCGCCGATGCGGTGACACTTGCTGCAGGTTTTCTCGAATACCGCCGCACCGCGCGCCACGTCGCCCTTCATGTCGAGTGCCTTCGCGTACTGATCGGCCACTTCTTTACGATTTGCAGACACCGTGCCACCGAAAAGCTGAATCGCCGAGGTGCGAATGGCTTCATCCGGATGCTTGAGCAGGATCACGCGCTGATCGATCGATACGACGGACGAGGAGATCACGCCAGCGGCCATCTGCTGCAGCAGCGATGTGACGCTTTCTTTCCGCAGCAGCAGCAGGTCGAGCGCGGCGGAACGAGTCTGAGGCTTCAGTTGCTCCCAATGCGACAGCACGAGTTCCGCCAACTCCGCGCGCCCGCTGCGACGCGCGGCATCGATGGCGGCTTTTTGGCAATCTGTGGATTCAGTCGGCTGCAGCAATGTCTGCAGCGCGTTGGTGAGTGCCTGCGGAGGCAGATGCGACATCAGCCCCATAGCCGCGACACGATCAGCATCACTGTGTTTTGGATCGATGGCGGTTGCCGCTGCCAGTTGAACGACGTTCGCAGTCGCCTGCAGTGACTCCTTCAGCGACTCCGGCGGCGACTGCAGCAACGCCGCGAGATTTTTGGGCACGTCGGCGTTCTGACACCGCGGCAATCCGTCAGCCAGTCCGATCACCAGCGCCGTCTGCCACCACAGACCGGATTCTTTGCTGTGACCGATCAGCATGGCAGCTTTTTGAAGCTGTTCGATCTCACCTCGCGCGGCAACGTTCAGTGCAAGGCTCTTCAGGAACTCGGCTCGTCCGGCAGGATCGGTCGCTTCTTCACTGTGCAGCACGACGACCTCCCCGATGTCGGCAGCAAGATTCGGTGCCGCGATCAGCAGCGCGCGTTGCAGCCAGAGATCGTCGAGACATCCCGGGACGGATTTCAGGACCGCCGCTCTTGCTTCAGGGGACGTTGCGTTGAGCGACAGGAGTGCCTGCATTCGAACTTCACCATCGGAATCATTGCACAGCATGGCAGCGACATGTTGCAGTTCGGGAATCTCCGGGCCGTGCATGCGGATCAGTTTCGCCACATCGCGGCGCACCGTGGCGTCGAGATCCTGTGAAGCGATCACGAGGTCGGCAGGTGTCAGCAGTTTCAGGCCGTCCAGCGTCCACAACGCATGAAGCCGAGCAAAGCCAATGGGCTGACTGTCATCTAACAAGGCCCGCAACGCTGGTTCAGTCTCAACGCGATGCTTTTCTACAATCAGCCGCTGCCCCAGCATCCGCCGCCATCCGTTGTCATCCCGCATCAGGTTGACAAGTTCGTCGGCGGAAACCGCAGGCACAAACGGCTTCACCGGCGTCGCATCTTCCCGCACGATCCGCCACACGCGGCCACGATCTTCGCCCGCGCGCCAATCCATCTTTGCTGCGACATCGTCAGGCACAAACTTTGGATGCTCCACCCACCGCCGATACATGTCCGCGACATACAGCGCTCCGTCAGGGCCGGTCGCCAAACTGGCGGGCCGGAACCAGCTATCGGTCGATGCAAGGAAATCCGCCTTGTCCCGAGCGCGTCGCGCGGTCACTGTGCCACCTTTCTGTTCGATGACTGATCGCGTCACCAAGTGGCCGACGGGTTCGCAGACAAAAACGCTGCGATCGGATTCTGCACCGAACTGACCGCCTCGATACGCCGTCACGCCGCAGGCCGACGTGTGAGTCCCCGCATGTGACAAATAGTTGCTCTTCATGGCGACGAGCGGAAACACCTGTGTCTTTTCGCCGGACGGTCCAACATCGGTGTGCCCTACGGAAACGCCGGCAAATGGATTGCGACCCACAACGTCCAGCGACAATACGTCTGTCATAATCGGGTTGCGATTGGAACTGAAAAAGCGATGGCCAAAGTTGTCGATCGTGTTCCCAAACTGCCCGGCACCGGAGATGGCCTCAAACTGCATGGTGTCCGGATGGAATCGAAAATCAACGCGCGGGATCTCGACGGCTTCCTTCGATTCGAAGCCTGGTCGCAGGCATTGAACTTTACCGTGGCCGTACGTCAGATAGATCCAGTTATCGAATCCCCAGCGCGGGCAACCGATCTGCATCTGCGGATGCGCCGGCGTAAATCCATCGAACCAGACTTCACGCACATCGGCCACGTTGTCGCCGTTGGTGTCGGCCAGATACATGATTTGCGTTTCGGTACAGGCAAGGATGCCGTCGCGGAACGCCATCAGGCTGTGACAGAATTTCAGATGCTTGGCGTACACCGTGCGTTTGTCCATGCGACCGTCGCTGTCAACGTCTTCCAGCAGCACGACCTGGGACAGCGGCAGGGCATCAGGATCTTTCGGGCCGACAGGGTAATCTGTGTACTCGGCAACAAACATGCGTCCCAGTTGATCAAAGTCGATCGCCACGGGATCGGTGATGATCGGTTCGGCAGCGACGAGTTCAATCATGTAACCTGGTTCGATCTGAAAGCACGCCTGGGATTCTTCCGGAGACTTCGGGGGTTCCGTCGGCTGATCGATCCAGTGCCGCCCGCCTTGCTGGCTTTCAATAGACCGGATGAGGTCGCCACTGTCCGCCGGCGGCTGTAGCAAGCCGGCGCAGAGGACCAAAAGTATCGAAACAATCATCGGAGGGCTCCGAGGGGACAGGATGAGAGATGTATTGGCGGGGACGAGGCCGATCGAAATGATACATGGCCTTTGAGGCAATGAAAAGTTGCGTAAGGATGGCACATTCGTTAAACCGCGTGGGCATCGCCCCGCGCTTCAAATCTCAAATCTCAAATTGAACAAGCGCGGCCCGCTGGGCACGCGGTTAAACCGGCCAATGCAACCGAGTGCCGCCGCTCGGAAGCAAGGCACGGCTTTCATTCGATCCTTTCTTTCCAACAACTGCGCATTTTGCCCGGATCTTTTCGACTGTTGTTCTTTCGGATTTCGAAATTCGGACTTCGGATTTGCGGCTTCGCCGCGCTGGGAATGCGTTTCTGGTTCCGAATGGGGCGGATACAGGCGTCCGGTCCGACTTTAAGACATATTTAGTTCGTCCGGGCGCTTGAATCGAATGCGAATGGTTGACAGAATTCCAGTTCTCTGTCGGATGCGATCTGTTTGCAGCAACGGTATTCTGGGCAAGCCGGGCGCACCTGAAAGTCTGCTCGACCGACGGCGAGTGTCTTGTTTTTACATTCTGAAAAGTCCGAGGGCTGAAATGAAGTTTCTTGAAGGACATACGGTCGGCATCGACCTGGGCACAACCTACAGCGCGATTGCGATGCTGGATCATGACGGAAATCCCGTCGTACTGA
>JAYTAK010000210.1:0-1995 GCA_043737515.1 Candidatus Kuenenia sp.
TTCCGTCGTCGCCAATCGATTTGACAGGAACCTTCACCGTTCTCGTTCTTTCCATCGGAGCCTTCTCCTCCACGGTCCTGAAGACAGTCTCGCTCACCATCTTTGTGGCCATGACGGTATAGCATTCCGCATAAAGCTCGTTCTTTTCACTTCTTCCCGGTCGGCCAATGAGCGGCAGCAGTTCGATTCCCGTTTCAGCATCCCAGACCTTGACTTCTCCGGGAGTCGACACACTTCCCTGAAAGGCACCGCCTCCCGTTGCCATTCGACGGCCATCAGGGCTGTAAGTGACTCCATACATTCGCCCGGACATGCTGGTCAGAGTCAGTCGTCGATGACCGTCTGCCACATTCCATACCACGACGTCTCCTGCCTTGCTCGGACGACACGGGTCGAATCCGACACCGGCAAGATCCTTCCCGGATGGGCGGAACGACAGATCGACGATTTCTCCATCAAAGGCGTCCAGCGTGGCTCCAAGTTTTTGGTCTGCCAGCGTCCACACCTTGACGGTCCGATCGCTGCCGGAGCTGGCGAGTTGGAGACCGTCCGGACTAAACGCGACGCTCAGCGCATCACCGTCGTGTGCCGGCCAGCGGGCGAGTTCCTTGCCATCGCTCACCTGCCAGACGACCAAAAATCCCTGCGACTGCACGGGCGTGTTCGCAGCGGAAGCAGATTTCTCCGGAACTGGCTTGATTCCGTGGTCCTCCGCTTCACAACTGGCGGCGATCGTTTTTCCATCGCGTGAAACAGCAATGCAGCGAACAACGCCCGGTGTCTTCCGCTGATAACGAACGTTTCCGTTGTCCAGATCCCAGACACGGACATGTGCATCCTCGCCGCCTCCCGCAATCCATTTGGACTGGGGATCCATCGCCAGTCCGAGAACATCGCCACGACCTCCAGACAACGTCCGTACAATATTCCGGTTTCGAATGTCGCGCAGTTGAATCGTCCCGGGACTTGAAGCCTCTTGCGGGATCGGACGACCCTGATCGTCCCACATCGAAACTGCGCCTCGCATTGTTGTCCAGGACTTATTCCTGCCGGCGACGGCGACGTACCGGCCGTCGTTCCCAAAGGCCACCCGAGTCGCAACCGTTTGTCCTGGCAGTCTGATGACTTCGGGATGCACTTCAGCACTCCAGATCTTCAACGTGCCATCGGTATCCCCCGTGATGAATTGTTTTCCATCGGCCCTGAAGGCGACGGCCGTCAGCGCCGAACGGTGTCCGCGATGTTTTACCTGAGTGCCGTACTCGTATGCCGGATTGTGAAGGGTCAGGAGCCCCGAACGATGAATCTGCAGCGGATCTCCCCCGGCAACAGCCAGCGATTGTTGAGCATTGGAATTCGGTGCACTGGAAAACACCATGTCAAACACGGCGGAGGGACCGCCGTGAATGTCTGTGGATTCAGGCCCGCCAGTCATCATCCAGTCATGAACAACCCCGCGTGTCCCGGAAATTCGGCGTCGGGCTTCTTCAAGCAGCCACAAGTCCATCGCTGGGGCGGCCACAATCCTGCCACCGTTCGCTCCGCTGACAGCCAATGCAAACGAACCGGCGGGGAACTGCTGTTCGGGCATCAACGGTCCCGAATTCTGAGTCAGTGATTGAGTCGGACCACCAGAGAATGGCGGCTGAGGCGCTGCGTCGTTCACGGTTGGTCCTTTTTCAACCGGCTGCGGTATGGATTCCGTCGCCGGTGGTGCCGCTTGAGCAGATTGCGGTGCTTGTTCAGGCACTGGCGCGGAAGGAATGACCCCTGCGGGCGATGGAGCAGTGTCGGGGATCGGGGTTGATTCATCCGCTGCCGGTCTCAATGCCACGGGTATTACGTCATCCGTAAAAACTGTGCTCGCGGCCGCAGGCGCTGCTGGTGCTTCTACCGGGGCTGCGGGCATCACAGATGAAGGGGCAGGCATGCCAACAGGCGCTGCGTTTGGATCCAGATTCCAGATGAGCACGGACCCAAAGCTTCGCTGGCCCG
>JAYTAK010000211.1:0-1994 GCA_043737515.1 Candidatus Kuenenia sp.
CCAGCGAAGTCCTGCATATTCATCTATCAATATGGCGGATTAAGTCAGTTGGATTCATGGGATCCGAAACCGCAGGCGGCGGATGGCATCCGAGGTCCATATAAGCCCATCGCGACGCGTACGCCCGGATTTCAGGTCGGCGAACTCATGCCGCGACTCGCGGAGATTTCGGACAAGTACTGCGTGATTCGTTCGATGAGTCACGGAGTCCCCGTGCATAACGTCGCGAATGAAATGTTGCTGGCAGGCAGATCTGACCCGCGAAAAGATTCGCCGTCGCTGGGATCGATCATCACGAAACTGCGACCATCAGAATCCAGCATGCCGTCGCATGTCTGGCTGCAGAAATTCGGTGGCGGAGCGGCACCTGCGGATTCCGCGTATCTGACCGGTGGCACTCTTGGGATGGGCCACGCGCCGTTGCTGCTTGGAGAACGGCACGATGACAATCCGGCGACACCTGGATTTCAGGTGCGGGCGTTCCAGACTGCGGACGATATTTCCTTGTCGCGTCTGGAATCACGCTGGAGTCTGTTGCAGCAGATTGATCCGAAGTTGACTCCTGCCAATCCGGCAACAGCCTCGAAGAAATCTGCCACGCTGCATGATCTTCAGGAACGAGCCTACACGCTGCTGCATGGACCAGCCGCGCGACGTGCCTTTGATGTTGAACAGGAATCCGCAACAATGCGTGAGCAGTACGGACGACATCCGTTTGGTCAGAATCTGCTGATGGCACGGAGGCTGATTGAAGCAGGCGTGCGACTGGTGAATGTCGTGGCCTGGATGGGACTGGCTCCGCACGAAAAGTTTGCCAGCGTCGAAACGTGGGACATGCACGGCAACGCGGGCATCGGCATTTTCGATAACGGCTGGAACGGCCTCGGCTGGGCACTGCCTCGCGCAGATGCGTCGGTGGCAACACTGCTGGAAGATCTGAGCGATCGCGGTCTGCTGGATTCGACGCTGGTCGTACTGGTCGGAGAATTCGGACGCACGCCGCGGATCAGCAAAGGTGCCTCAGCGATTGGCCGCGACCACTGGCCTCACTGCTATTCCGCCATGCTTGCCGGTGCCGGTATTAAAGGCGGAACGGTGTACGGAGCTTCCGACGATACAGCAGCCTGGGTCAAAGATCACCCCGTCACGCCCGAGGATTTCAGTGCCACTCTGCTGCACACACTGCACATCGATCCGGCGACGCGGTTAAGTCCCGACGGCTTCACGCTGCCCGCGAGCACAGGTCAGCCGCTGCTGGAGTTGTTTTAGAACCCTGGCAAAACCTGTGTGAGCCGCGACGTTTGTGTTTGCGTTTCAGCCATAAATTATGAGGGAAGTGTCTGGACGTTGACGAACCTGACGACGGGCGACTGGACGACCAAGTCGGGATTGGTGATTTTTTGGGGCAGCAGATCTTCATTGCGTTTGACTGCCGCTCCTGCCCAGGCGTTTTTGACTCTCAGAATATCAAAGTCCTTAAACACCAGTTGGCGAGTACTGAGATTCCGACCGACTTCAAAAGCCAGCGGCTGAAGATCCTGCTCGCTGACAAAGTAAAACGACACAGAGTCCTCCGTCTGCGAGAATGTTGTTGTTGGTCTTCTTCCGCGGAAACAGCCTGATCATCGCCACCAACAAATTGTTTTTCGCGGGGGGGACAAACGTCTGTTCGCTCAGCGACGGTGGCGTCGAATGAAAACGTCAAGTGCGTGCCGACGGCACGTTTTGCCAATGAAAACCTGCCGGTTGAAAACGAGAAGGCGTCTTTTCTGGCCACCTCGGCTGGATCGTCGGGGTTCTCCGTAACCGGCTTGCCAAACAATTGCGGTGCCAACAGGTCGTTACCGGGATACTCGGAATGAGTCACATCAACCGGGTATTGTACGATCACATCGACGGTGAAAGCCGCAGTAAGGTTGACGAGCAATTGCTGGCGCAGCATCTCGCGGGCATCTTCCAGACCGTCGTTCGGATCACTGACCTCAAACACGTTG
>JAYTAK010000212.1:0-10756 GCA_043737515.1 Candidatus Kuenenia sp.
AACCGCCGGACTGTAGAATCGCCGAGTTTGCCCGTACTCTGGATTCCAGATCCTCAAGCTCACTTTGCAGGCTGGTAACGGACTGTTTTAGTCGGGTGGTTTGCGTCGTGACTTCAGATGAGGAGCGTGATGCAGATGTTGTGATTTGAAGTGCAATCAGAAGTGTCAGGAGCAGCATGATCCCCATCAGGCATGTGATGATGTCCTGAAAAGAAAAGAGCGAAAAGCGAGTTGAACAGATGCGTTTCCGACGACTCATTCAAGTATTCCCTGTGACAATCCGGAATCCGGACGAAATGGTCACTGGATGAAACGATAGTCGCCACCGTTTTCACTGGCGATTTTTTTCAGCAATGGTTCTCCCGCATTGCTCAGAAAGGCCACAGTATTGACCCGCACTTTTTTGTCCTTGTTCAACGTTTTGATGAACGCTGGCGTGTCTGATTCGAACGCACCGTCGGTCAACAGAAACACCGTGTCTGCTTTTTGCCTGAGAGACAATACTGTCTGCATTCCCAGCTTGACGTTTGTTCCTCCTCCGCCCCTGATGCTGTCGATAAACCGTGCCGCCTCCTCCTTCGATTTTTTGGAGGCGTCCTGGAACCCGCTGCTCGGAAATTCGTAAGCCAGGTCGTCGAAGAATACGATTTGAAAGTCGACGTAAGTCGGCAACTTTTCGATGGAGGCAATCAATTCTTCGGTCGCTCGTACCAGTGGCGCGCCCTGCATGCTGCCTGAACAATCGACGACATAGGCAAAACGACGTCCTGACCCGCGCAGCCCGAAGAACGTTGTCTCACCAGGAGCAGACACAGAAAACCGTGATCCGTCATCGTCTCCGACTGCCAGTCCGGTTGCCGCTGATTCGGACGCATCACTCTCCACACCCGATGGCCTGTCACTGTCGGACATTTCTCCCCCGCCCTGACTATTGGCAATGGCATCGCCAGCACTGGTTCCTGCTGAAGTCTCGCTGGTTGCTTCGGCAGGGGTAGAGGCATCGTTAAGCGCTTCAGCACTTTCCGCTGCAGCGACATCAGCAACATCCGCGACATCCGTTCCGGAAGCGGGCGATGACGCCTGGGTGTTTTCACCCGTTTTGGAATTCGTGTTTTCGTTTGCCGACTGGTCTGTTCCCGCATCCGCTGCACCGTCGCCAGTTCCGGAACTGGCCATACCTGTTGCTGCATCTGGTGCCGGCCAAAGCAACCACGCCAAAACCATCAAGACCAACATACCAGCGAGCGAGCCGATCAGGACCTTCTGATTCCGATCAGACTTGTCCTGCGGAACGATGGGTGGCAGTGCTGCTGTTTGACGCGATACCGGTGCATCGGCTTCGTTCGGATTGGTGTTAGCGTCTGACCGGTTCCGCTGTGTCTGTCGAAACTGCGCAGGCGGACTGGACGTAACGTCAGGCTTGGCTGTGCGTTTTCCAGGGTTTCGCAGCAAACCAGTTTCTCGCAGCAAAACCCAACGAGTCGTGCCCTCTTCACGAACCGATGTCGTTGCGGTGACAGAACCAGACTGTTGAAGAAACATCAATTCGTCGGTGGCAACCGGGCCGCATTCAACATTCCCCAGGCGGTAATACCATTGAGCAGAACTCATGCTTCGTCTCCGGCCTCATGGAACGGCAACAATCGCAGCTTATTGACGATCTGCCGAGTACAATACTCCGAGCAGCCATCAAGGAACTCCTGTTCGGCCTTGCGAAGGAATGTGATCGTCAACTGTATCGCCAAAGCTGCGACCAGCGCTTCCAGTGTGGTATCGAACGCCAGACCCAGGCCGCCTGTGACCCCTTTCAGCGCAGGCAACAACGCATCCGCTTTTCCGGACCCGCTCATTACGCCGCCAAAATTCCCGATTGCGATTGAAAGCCCGAGTACGGTCCCGATGAAGCCAAGGATCGGGATGGCCCAGAGAAACCCTGCCAGCACAACGTAGGAAGATTCGGAGATTGCCTCGTCCGATTCTCCCTGCGATCTCATAATCTCGTCAACGTCTGAGACTCGCCCCATATTCCGAAGATTCGAAAGCGCGATTGAGATGCGATTGAACAGGACAAACTGTCGCGGATCGTCAACGAGCGAGTGCATCGTTTCAATGACCTCATCCACATTTCGCGGCGACAGGACGAAACTCGAATCATCCGGCACGATGCGCATGTGCAGGCATCGTTTCTGCATTACGAGTTTTCGCCACTTGATGAACAGAATGACAATACACCACGCTGTTAAAAATGCGATCGAATATGGAATGATGCCTTGCCCGATAAACTTTTGGTTAAACCACAGTTTTGGAAAGGGCAGGATCGCCACGTAGAACACGATCGTCAGTATCACTGCGAGCAGAAACGACAGCAGCGAGTTCACTCGCGTGAAACGGCCACCAGAAAAGAAAAACCGCTGCTCAATATCGCTTCGATGCCACGAAAGTTGTGACACTGTGCTGCTCAATTTGGAAAACGACGATTGACTCATTCAAAGCCTCAATGCGACAGTTTCATCGAAAGAACTGGTTCGAATTCCCCAGCGACAGATGACTCATCAATGACGGCACATCGTCATGCGGACTTCACGCCGATGACGATCAGAAAAACAAATAATGTCACAAGCGTGATCACAAGGACGGTGTAGCACACAATCAGTGCCGTTAGAGCATATCCAGATCCTTGATACTGCGTGCCCGAACTTTTGTGAATTCGCAGTGATTGATGCCCGGTCAATATCCCGGCAATTGCAGAAAAGACCGGCAGTGCTCCGAATACACTTGCAATGACAAGCATCCCGATCATCCCCGCTCCCGCATTTGTGCTGCTAAACCCGGGAGAGTCAATGATTATCGCTGTCAGCATGGCCACAAGCGGTGCACACAGCAAGCTTAAACATGCAAACAGCAACGCGAGCAAACTGCTGGTCAGAATCGTTTCTGTGCCGACTGCACCCTGTTCAGATTGACCGCTTTGTGCGGCTGCCTGAACCGGTACAAGCGAGGCAAATTGAGGCAACTGGCTTGCTGGCAACCAGTCGTCAAGACTGTGATTCCAGACCAGTTCACTTCCTGTAATGCGTCCGGTGGCGAGCATCGTTCGCAGTTCATGTTCAGTCACGGGCCCAAGCCGGTTACGTCCCTTCGCGTAAAACCATTCCGTCTCGTTTTGATTCCCAGATTCATCGGCTCTGGTGCGGGCCCCTGCGGCTCTTGATGTTTCTGTGGATGCCTGTTCGATTGGTGCCGCAGCAGCTTCTCGCACAGCCACCACCGGCTCAAACAGATCAGGCACATCTCCGGCCCGCACCCAATTCACAGCGTCCGTGGAGACTTCATGGTGACGTCCCATGCGTTTCTTGCGGATCTGTGAGACCAGTTCACTGCGTGCCACAGGCCCCTTCACTTCCCCGCGAATTCGAACGTAATAACTATCAGACATGTGGTTGAGGCCAAACAGGATTTGATTTCGAAATGCCGCAGAGACGGCTTTCGTGCTACGCTTGTTTTTCTACAACGCCGCATTTTCAAGCAACAGATACACGGGCCGACCTTCCACAGGTGAATCGTCCACGGGACGCGCCGGCACCGATAGTTTTGAATCGCGTTGCAGGATTCCTACCGCAGTGAGCGTCACCACCGTCGGCGTCTTTGCAGGAAGGTAGAATACACACAACTGCGAATGCTTGCCGGAAAGCACAAGATCCGGCTTCAAAGACACGATCCATTCCGATTGAGGATTCTTGTGCATCCAGCCAACACATTGAATGTCAGGAGGCACCGACGTTGATTTAATCGCTTCGTTGTCCGCCGGGGCTTTTTCCAACTCGGCAATCAACTGCTTACCGTTTCCAGAAAGAAATGCCTTTGCTTCTATCCTCTCATCATCGGCTCGTGCATCTTCCGGTGCGGCCCAGTTAGTAAGTCGCGATACGCCCAGCGAACCAATGTTGTTCAGCATCTTTTCAGAACGACCGCGAATGGCTTCACTTCCACCCGATCCGAGTTTGAGCAGTTCTTCAACCAGCAGGACTCTGAGTAAAGGATCGACAGCATTGGACTCGATCACATCCTTGACGATGGTTGCAATCGTTCTGTCGTATTCGTCCGCAGTGATCGTCTTAAGTTTAGCCTCAATCTGCCGGTACATTTTCGTTTGAGGCGACAACCAATCCTCTTCTGTCTTGTTTGTCGCAGCATCGGGCACAGTCGTGAACGTAAAGTTCTTTTTCGCAGTTTGCGTGCCAGTCGTTGTCGTGAAATAATCAACCTGCGCAGCAGACTCCCCCTCAAAAACGGGACGGTCCTTAGCGTAATACTTTAAGCCCTTCGATGTTTCGATGAGATATGACCTGGAGATCGTCTTCCGGGACAGCAGCAGCAGGATTTGCTCCTGCACCGAAACATTGCCTGTACTGCTTCGGCTCGCAATCAAACGCAACGCACTGACCAGCTTTGATCCGAGAAGCTGATCGCTGAACGGCCCTGAATTCTTTTGCAGACCTTCACAATCCGAAACCAAAACGCCGGCCTCCGCAGGTCCGATGCGTTTCAAGTCCAGCATTGTCAGCTTCCGACGAAGTTGATGCCACATATCTGCCCCCTTCCAGATTGCCGACTCGTCTTTCACGATCTTTTCAAACTGGCTGGAACGTTCTGAACCAGGATTATCCCGCATGAACTGCGTGAGATTCTTTTCGAAGACAACGGTCTGACTGACGGAATCTGTAATCCTCTGCAGACCCGCAGCCATTTTGAGATTACTGGCAACCATCTGCCGATCCTGCTGGACTTTCGACAGCAAGACCGCGACAGAATCTTTGACAGGGGCGGAGACGTCAGCGCGGGCATTCAGTTCGTGCAACGTGGCAGTCACTGCGTCGTAGCCGTTTACGCTGTCCTGTGGCAGCGTTTCAATCGTTTCAGTAACAGCCTTCACTTCCTGGCTGAACGCCGTATCAATCGCAGCCTGCACTTCATTGCGGCGATCAATCAAACTTTGTTCCAACTGCAGCGATCTGGCCTTTTCCTGTTCACCCTTCGACTGTTTCACCAGCAGCTCGTAGGCTGCAAATGCGGGCTGGAATTCGGAAAGGCTCACCCCCGCTTCAATCACATTCTGAATCTGGACGATCAGTTGACTGCATTGATCGATGCGTCCACTCTCTGAGGCAACAAGGTTTTCATACTCCTGCTTTCTTCCCAGCAGTGCAGGCGTCCCCATCATGGCGGCGTTCTGCGACTCAATGGTCTTCAGATAGTCTTCAACAGGCGTCAGTTGCCCTGTCGCGTTGGCCTGTGCCAGCAAAGTTTCCAGTTGCTGAACGTGGCCAGCCACCGCCTTGTTGAAACTGGCGGTGTGAACCATCAACGCGACGACAGCCACAGCCATCAGGCACGCCGCAATCGCAGACGTGATCATCAGGATTCTGTTGCGTTGCCCCTGGCTCACCAATTGATCGCGGCGTTCCGCCAGCCGATTTTGCAGCACAGCCGGTAACGTGTGACCGTGGCGAGTCGCACGGTGATAAAACCGTTCCAGTTCATCGACCGAAGTTTTTCGATCCAGGGCAGCTTCGATTTCCGCAATCGCTGATTTGTGTTCAGACTCTGCCGCTTCTCTGGTGGCTTCATCATCCAGCCAATCCAGCGCAGGCCCGGCAATATCCATCAACGGATGATTCGACGCCACGCCAGCTATTCCCTGAACCGCAAGAAATCGTTGCTGCAGTCGTTTTGCCGTCGGTCGATCAAAATCGGCATAGGCGTCTGAAAGCTGATGGCTTAACGTCTTCAGTTCTGCGAACGCATTTTTCTTCCGTATCGCTTCGTGGCTCTTTCGAGCCTGCTGCCGAATTGCCACCGGAACTTCGATCGACCATGTTGCACCGGACAACTCCTGATCAATTGCAGCGACGACCGCCAGGTCTTCCTCTTTGACGGCAACATCGAGATCATTTTTCATTTCTTTGACGCGGTGCTTTTCAAACTCCGCCAGATCCTGCGGCCAGATTGGGTTCTGATCGTCCTTCAAAGCCAACTGTCTGAGAGCCGCAACACGCTTCGACAATGGCGCACGAGCCAGTGAGATTGTCCGATAATGCTGCAACATTTTTTCTGTCGAGCCTGACGCGAGATAGGCGTCGTTCAGTTCAGCAGCAGCTTCCACCGGAATTGGCTGCACCGGCTGAATCTCTTTTGACTCCAGCAATTCATTCCACGGCCCCACTTCTGGAAAATCGAGCGCCGTGAGCACATCATTCAGATTCGGATCCAGCTCAGCCAATTCGATGGCTTCGGAGCGCAACCCCTGACTCAACAACCGCTCGACCTTCTCCAGCCGCGTCCGTACTTCTTCAACAAGATCTTCGTGGCGATTGGCAAGATCGACGAGTTCTTCTTCTGAGGGCTGATTGCGTGAGTTGAGAAGTGATTGGATCTCACGAACCAAGTGGACAATTTCAGAAATCGTCATTGCTGTTCATCCGAAAAAATGGTCTCGACTAGGTACAGGGTAGTTGCCGGATGGACAATTCCGTCGTGCTCCTGTGGTTCGAGGTCGATCGCAATTTCATATCCAATCTGTCGGCTTTTTCCACTTGCCAAAGATGCTTTAAATATTTCCAACTCAGCCTTATGGTGTTCGAGGGAGAATTCAATACTAAATTTTTTGAGAGCTTCGATGCGCGAGGTGATTTCGCTTACTTCAGACTTCCAATCTTCCAAATTCTTTGTATTGCCTTCTTTCCCCTTATCTTTTTCAGTCTGTATCTGTTCTTCGCGTTGTTTTTTTGCATTTTCGAGGGCAGTTTGAACGGCAATTATTCTCCTGCTGAGTCGATCCGCGTTGCTTTTAAAAACGTCATCGCTTATTGAACTTGTCCGCAGCCGAATCGGGAGCTTATTGCTGATTTCCAAGGATTTATGCCAATCCGGCTTCGAATAGGCGTTTGTGCTTTCATTCAATATCTGTAAGAACCTGCCGCTACTTGGAACATCTTTTTCATCGTCTGAGTCCGGCATCCATGGTAACTGCAGACATGCGATATCACCGTTTTCGACAGAATATTGACCGGCGACGTTTGGGTGCCCTCCGCCCTCTTTTTCGAATTTCCAATCGAATGTATGCTCAACAAAGCCGTGTTGGCCATCAGCGTCCTTTTCATTAGCGTAGAACGGTGCGTCTTTTCCGTCGCTTTGTGTAATAGCCGAATACAACTTTCCCACCGCCTGTTTGCTCTTAAATTGCGGCTCCTTTTTTTTATCATGCAGGTCACTTTCCGCAATGGAAAACGGGAAGCGATGGACAATTCGCATCGCGTTTTCGTCGAGTGCGATAATCTCAAAATACATCTTCCAGGTGGCTACTGCATGAGTGCTGAGAATTCCTAGTCCGTGCAATGGATTGTTGTTTGTAAACGTCGGCCTCCAGTTTCCACTCATTGATGATGCCACGTGAGGCTCTCGACATGATTGCCCGAAAACCTTGGAGACCGCGGCATGGGATTTACTCGTCACAACGACAACCAGTGGACACATCTGGAACGTGTTGGCCAATTCCCGTTCTGTGCCGTTAGTGGATTTGAAGAGATCCCCAGCAGTGAAATCTAGATTATGCGTCGCAGATTCGACGCTCGGTGGTGCCAAAGAGCTGACAGCCGAAAGTTTGTAGACGCCAAAATCCCCGCTGCTTTCATTGTCACGGAAAAACTCGGCGTTCCATTCCCGAATGGCATTTCTCGATGTCGATGGTGATAGACGTAAATCGTCTCCTTTCATGCCTGAATCGAAGCGACCATCGACAAGGTCCGAGAAGCCTGCGTGCAAAACCAGCGTCACCTCATCGCCATCCTGCAGAATCAGCGGCATTCGACATTTCTCTTCTGTGCGGCAGTCGGGGAGATTAAATAGCAGCAAATCGTGTCGCGGATATTTGAATTTTGGATTGTCTAACACCAGTGCGAATGGATCTGGAATGGCGGGCTCCGGTATAGCATTCTCTTTGGATCCTTCTTTTGGGAGCGGCGGTTCCGTTTTTACTGCTGGCTCCTCCATTGCCCGTGTCGATTCGCTCTGCGTCTTTTCCGATGGTGATCCTTCAGCATTCGCATCTCGCGGCGTGGCCTCAGCTGTCCCTGTTGAATTCGATGATTGATCATTCTGCTTTGCGTCGCTCCTAGGCCCGCCTGCATTTGTCACATTGTTGCTGCCCCGTTCGGTCTTTTGTTGATCCACATATGCCGCATTGTCCGTTAACTTCGATACTACGACAGGCGTTTCGCCTAGTCCGCGATGCGAGCCGTTCGTTTTGGTCACGACGAAGAAAGTCACGCCGCTGGCAACAACCATCAGCAACAACGATCCAACAGCGTAAAGTATCCAGGTCCATCGCCGCCGTTTTTGGATTGGCTCAACAAACAATTCTGGTGGCCCGGTTCGCGAGCCAATCGGAATCGCCGGGGCTCGTGCATTGAGCATCGGGATCTCTGGTAAACTGCCTGAGCCCGCACTTTCTTCATTGCGGGCAAGGGCCGGAACGACTTGTTTTAACGGTTCGGCCTGAACCTGCGGTTGACTGCGATTCGGAACCCGTGGCTCCGGGACGTCCGTGATCCCAAATTGGACGCGGCCTGTTCTTGCTTGCTCAACAAGCAGTCCGCCCTGTGCTGCACTCAAGCCTTTCGTCAAATCCACAACCTTGGCTCTGGCATCATTCCGCAACGATGTCACTTCCGGTGTGTCGTCGAGTACGAAGCGAAGCTGACACTCGGTGCCTGCCAGCAGTTTTGTGAAGTAAGTGCTGAACGTGACTCCCCAGCGTTGAGTCGGCGGCAGCAAGTCGAGAACTTCTCGAACCAGCGTGAGTGTGTCCGTGCCCGCCGCGAAGATCACGGAAACCGGAGCTTTGTCCTTCATCAGGTGTTCCGCGACCCAACCCGCCCAGCCGGAATCTCCCGTAGCGGTCTTCCATACTTTCAGCTCCACCGACTTCGGAATTGCTGGAGTCGACAGGTTGCGTGGCGGAACATTGCGAACATTGCCATCCCACTGCGTTGCAAACACTCCGTTTTCCGCCATCAATCGAGCCGGACCAACCACCAATCGCGAAACGTCATCGAACATCAAATGATGAGCCAGCTTGTTCGTTCGTCCCGAATAGTCCTGGCCAGCATCGGAGATTCGCGAAATGACGTGCGTGTTCTTGCCGCCGATGCGCAGCGTCACATGCGAATAGTTCACAGGGTTGTGCTGGGCTCGAGGATCGTGCATCGGAAACGCATGGCGATAACCGCTCATCGATTCCAGTCGTTCGGCAGTGTTCAACGCCATGCCTGCCGTGCTCACGACGGTACAAAAGCCTCGACTGCCGGCCTTCAAGCCTTTTTGTGCCGACGTGTAGATGATTTCTTCAATCATGTTACCTGTACCTTCGATCTCTGGACGACATTGGTCTGATCATGTTGTCACAAATGCAATCTCATTGGATACGTTCCGCAATCGTCAACGCATCTGTTTCAGGTTCAACACCATCAACCACTTTTGTCCGGCGTCGCAGCGATCAGGCCCGGGATCGTGCGATGTATGGCATACAGCAAAGGAATCTCGGACCAGGCGGGATTGATGGCTTCGGGCCGAATGCCAAGTGCCGCTCGTGGCGGATTTCCAACAGGCACCAGTCCCGGAATCTCTTCCGGCGAACATCCCAGTGCTGACACCGGGATATAGGTGACATCTTCGGAAAAAGCTTCCGCCGTCGCAACGATTTCAGGCACGTTCTTCATCAACACGTCACGAAACTGGTCTGACAACTTTTTCAGGACTCGCACATTCAACTGGCAAATCCCGGAAGGTGCTTCCTGAAGTATCCAATCATCCTTCAGCGTCTTACCACCCACCAGCGACGACCACGCATCATACTTCGTCAGCACCACAATCAGTGGTCGCTTGTCCCGCTGATCCTGCCGCAGACCAAGTTCAGATCGAATGCGACGTGTCGCTTCAGACAGAATGTGATCCTGACGAAAGCTGACCAAGTCGTCGCGTACCTGAGGATCAAGCGTTTTGCCTGCACATCGTTCGCGCACTTTCGGATGCTGAGTCGGATCAAATACAAACATCAATGCTTTCGATACTGACAGATGTCGCGTTCCTGGAGCGTTCGCAGACTGGGCGCCCGGAAGAAAATGTTCTCCCGCGTTATCGTAAAGACACATCGACCGTCCGACGCGAGTCCCGGAATGGACCTTTGGATGCGAAGGCAGCATCCTCATCCGAAACACAAACGGTCGAGGCAGCAACATGATGCGACCCCGTTCCATTTCGACCTGTTCGTACAGATCTCCATCAAGCTCTGTTTTGGGCAACGCAACAAGGCTGCCGCGTTTTGAATTGAGGAACAGCGTTTCTTCATATTCATGCAGCTTATGATTCGCGACCGGATCAGAATCTTCGAAACTGACAGCGAATCTCTGCGAGAGGACCGTCCGAAGTCGCCAGATACTTGACGCCAGGAAGTACGACTTACCTGAACTCGGCGATCCAAGAATTGAAAAGAACGTGACGGGCAGTTCAACAATGTCCCGAGGTATCACCAGGTGGCATCGGGGGCATGCGATTTCACTGCATCGTTCGCCCATTGAATTAATGGCCTGCCCAGACACATGAAACCGCGTCGGCAGAAATCGCCGTAGTCCATCCGGGACTTTCGGGTCATCACGCAAATTCGGGTGCGCCGAGACCCATTTGACTTCATAAGGTCGGG
>JAYTAK010000213.1:0-10754 GCA_043737515.1 Candidatus Kuenenia sp.
TGAGGGTCGCGGCACACGGAATGGGCCTACTACTTTGCTTCGTTGAACGGTATTGCCGTTAAACGATCATTCTCCTGCACGCGACTTTTCCTTCAAAGCCAATCGGGAGTTGCAAACAGAATCTTGTCGAGTCAGCTTTTTTTTTCCGGACTGCTTTGAGTGATGAGCGTTCAGGCTGATAGTTTCGCGGTCTCCGGACGAAGTGATCAAAGGAACAGTTTCGCAAATTGCTGAAGTGTTCCCGATAAAAACGCAGCTCAACTGATTTGGCACGCTTCGTGCATTCCTGAATTGAAACAAGAGACGCAGGGTTTGCAAGTGCGAATCCAGCAACGAACAACGGTCTACATTTTGGGGGAGTATTGCCATGTTAGGTTACGCATTGACGTTCTTGATCATCGCACTGATTGCCGGAGCGATGGGTTTTGGTCTGGTGGGCGGGATGGCTTACGGAGCGGCAAAGATCTGTTTCTTTGTGTTCCTTATTCTGGCGGTGCTTTCGCTCGTGCGGGGACGCAGTATCAGCGTCTGAAGCAAGCTTGCGAGCCTGCGCGATGATTAAATATGTGTTTCGTACAAACTGTACGTACACCGTTCCGATAAACCTTGAATGGAGAAGTGAAATGAAATTGTCAATGATGATTCCAGCTGCAGCTGCCTGTGGGATGCTGGCTGGTTGCGGTACAGGAGTGGAAGACGTTGAGACGGCGAAAACCGATTATCAGTCGGCACAGAAAGATGCCGACAAGATGGTTGCCGATGCCCACCAGGAAGGTGATGAGACCCTGCACGAGACCCGAAAGATCGTGATTGATGACATCAACGCCGAAAAGAAGGATCTGAACCAGGCTGCGAGCGAAGCCGCCGAAGATCTTACCGAAGAGCGCTCCGATGTAACTACAGCGACTCAGGAAGGTCGGAAAGAGATCGCCGAAGCAGAAGCTAAACGCGAAGCAGATATTGCAGAGGCCCGGCAAGCCGCTGGCGAGAAGGTGGCCGACGCCAAACGGGAGCTGGAAGAAACCAAACAAAAAGCAATTGCTGACACTCGAAAGAAAGTTCAGAAATGCGAAGCTGAAGTGACAACTGAGGAACAGGCCTTGGTGGATACACAGGCCGAAGTGACTGCTGCGGAAATCCGACTCAAGAATGCGACCGACGACAATCGCGCGGATCTGCAGAAAGAACTGGACGCTGCGAAGAAGGCGGTGTCGGAACAAGAAGCTGATCTCGCTGAAGCAAAGCAAGCACTCAGTAAAGAGCAGGCGGAACTGAAACGTGTTGAATCTTCAACGAGGTGATCACGGCGTGCGTCGCAGCGACAGTCTTTCGAACAGTGCCTGCAGCACGACGACATCGACCGGTTTGATCATGTGTTCGTCAAAGCCGGCTGCGAGTGCCTTCTCGCGGTCGGCTGTTTGACCGAAACCTGTGAGTGCAACGAGGTAGACCTGAGAAGAATCGGCTCGCTTTCGAATCTGCTGAGCCAATTCGTATCCGGTGATACCCGGCATCGCGATATCCGAAAAAATCACTTCGGGTAAGTCGTGATTCAGCTTTTGAAGTGCGAGCGTGCCGGTCTCGACCAGTTCGACTTCATGTCCCAGTTTACGCAGCAACCGAGCCATCATTTCTCGTAACGCCCGCATATCTTCGACGACCAGGACGCGAAACGGGCGAACCGGCTTTATCTCCACTTCATTTGATTCCAGCAGGTGGTGTGGTGCTGGTGAATCAGCAGCCGGAAGCCGGACCGTAAACACACTTCCTTTGCCGATACCGTCACTCTCAGCGATGACGGTTCCTTCATGCAGTTCGACGAGCGTTTTGACCAGGGTCAACCCGATCCCGAGTCCGGGACTGCCTCGCTCAGGTGATTCATCAACCTGAGCAAACATCTGGAAGATGTCAGCGAGCCGATCCGATGCAATTCCGATCCCATTGTCTCGCACCCTGATCACAACGACGCTTTTGTCGAGTGTTACTGAAAGTTCGATCTGGCAACCGGCATCGCTGTATTTCGCCGAATTATTGAGCAGGTTTGACAGGACCTGCGTCAGGCGCGAAGGATCGGCATTGACGAAAATCGGTTTGTCTTCTTCGATTCTGATCGTCAGCTTCTGTCTGCTTTCCGCGATAAACGTGCCCGAACTTTCCACCGCAGCAGCAATCACCGTGTTCAGTTCGATCACTTCTTTTCGAAGGGAAATCTTGCCCCGGCTGATGCGTGAAACATCGAGAAGGTCGTCAATCAACCGGACGAGTTGCTCTACCTGTCGGTCCATCATTTGCCGCAGCTCGACGAGTTCCGGATCGAGCTTCAGCAATCCCATGAGCTGCACCGCATTCTTGATCGGGGCCAGCGGATTACGGAGTTCATGCGCGAGTGTGGCGAGGAATTCGTTTTTTCGGCGATCCATTTCCGAAAGCCTTGCGGCGATTTCAGCCAGCTCATCCTGTGCCCGCTTGCGGCTGGTAAGATCCCGCATCACTTTGCTGTACCCGATGAGGCGATCGTGGTCGTCCCTGATTGACGTGGTGATTCCGGACGCCCAGAAATGTTCGCCACCTTTTCGCATCATCCAGCGATCATCACTGGTCCGCTGATCAAGTGCCGCCAGAGAAAACTCTGTCTTGGGAATACCCTCGGCCTGTGCTTCTGACGTGAAAATGAGTTTCCGAATATCGTGCCCGATGAATTCAGCTTCGTCGTATCCGAGCACTTCTTTAACGCCCTGATTCCAACTGGTGGCTTTGCAGTCGGCGTCCATTGTGAAGATCGCGTAGTCCTTGATCTGTTCAAGAAACCATCGCATCTGCTGATCCTGCCGGCGATTCGCTTCCTCAAGGACTCGTTCTTCGGTGACATCCGACATGACCAGCAGGACGGCTTCTTTGCGTTCGCTTCCGGCGGCGAATCGGCTGGCCGTCATGCGCAGAACTTTGCGTCCGACTTGAGTCAGATGCTGTTCAATTTCCACATGCGCCGCGGGAGACGACTGGCAGATTGTTTCATCGAGCAGTTCGTGAAGGACCGGAAGATCCCACTGACCTCCGTCAAGCTGAAAAATGGAACGCCCCAGAATACGATCGTCGGTGATCTGGAACGTGCTGGAGAAAGCACGGTTCACATGCAACACCTTCATGTCTCTGTCCAGAACGACGACAAGTTCGCCCAGCGTATCAACGATACTGCGAGTGAATTCAGCCGATTCCCGCAGTCGCTCACGTTCGATGAACAGGATGGATGCCACTTTTTCTGTTTTCTTTCGGCTGTACTGCACCGAAAAGAACACGGCCCCGACAAGTGACAGCCCGGTCAGTGTCGAAATCAGCGCTGTCCAGAGAGCCGTTTCATAGGCCTGGGCCGTTGCCAGATTCCGATCATCCAGCAGGTGGTCTTCCCTGACACGCATTTCGGCAATTCGTGTGCGAATTGCATCCATAAGCCGCATGCCGACACCTGTCTCCACAACTTCCTTTGCGGATTCCAGACCTTTTTCGCGGCGCAGCAGAATGATGGTATTGAGCACAGTCGCTTTTTGATCGATCAGGTCACTGAGAGCCTTGATCCCGGACTGCTGCTGATCGGCTTCGGAGGCTCTGGCCGCCACGTCCAGCATCAGGCGATTGATGTTCTGCGATACAACTTCGAAAGGAGCGAGGTATGCCTCGTCGCCTGTGATGACGAATCCTCGTGCTCCGGTTTCGGCGTCTTTCAGGAACGATTCGAGTCGATCCAGGACACTGAGCGCTGCATGGGATTGTTCGACCAGTTCGGCGTTGCGCTGCATACGCCGGATACTCTGGAACGTCACTGTTCCGCAAGTGATCAGGACGGAGATGATCACGCCGGCCACGGCGGCTTCGAGACTGCTCTTTTGCCATCTGCTGCTGGTCGTCATCCTGAATTCCTGCTTTGCCACTGAGCCAGCGCTGGCACAAGTTTGCGAATCTCTTCATTCAGTGAATTCAGGAGTGGCACGGCATCGGCAAAATCTCCGGCGCGGCATGCATTTTCTGCATCGAAAGCGACACGGCTTGCGGCGTGTGCCTCGAAGTTCGAGCATAACCCTTTCAGGCTGTGAGCAATACGACTCGACTCCGCCGCGTCGCCGACCCTGATCAAGTCCTGCAGTTGCTGGAGCAGCCCGGGCGAATCTTCCTGAAAATAATCGACCATGCTGCACAATAGTGCTTTATCGTCGCCCATGCGACGTAGCACCACATCGGGACTCCAGAGTTCATTGTACGACGAATTGTCGGTGGTGGAATCGTTGGTTGTTGCTAATGACTCTGCGGGATTCATCTTTGCCTGCCGAAAACGCCAGCGTCCGGATTTAGTGAGGAGGGATCGCATCATAGTCTGCGCGGGATGCTGCGACATACCCAATTGTTCGACCGTTCGCAGCAATAACTGAGCATCCAGCGGTTTGGACAGATATCCATCCATTCCCGCAGCGATGGCTTCGCCGCCGTGTCTGGTGCGAGCCGACGGATCGGCTCGCCTACGTAAGTCCGCTGCTCCGTCGGCGGACGTCTGCCTCCTTGCGAAATCGACCGACTCCTTTTCCAGAGTCACGTGGCACGTTATGTGCCAAAGACTGGTCGCAAACTGAGAACTGACGACCGGTCGTGATCGCGACGTTTGCAGGCAGCGTTTGCAGTGGTCATGCGGCGATTTGTTCTCATTGACAAAACCTGCATTAACGCCCGCAGACGTTTTCTCTAAGTGCAGTCTGGTTTGAATACCGTCGCAAATCACCGTGGATTCGTGAGCAGGCGTGATGCGTCAGCAGACAGTCTGGACGCTGAACGACCAAACGGAAACGGCCATTTGTCGGCGAAAACACATTCAAGTGGCGAGCAGTCGTTGAGTAACCATGACACCGGATCACGTCAGCGATCCTGCACAGTTTTGGCATCGAAAGTGCGGCGATGGCTATACCGCACGCGGTCGCCAATGACTCGTTGAACGACAAGCCGCAGGCGACAGCGTCCTCAACAAGTCGCGGACGCCTGCGGCTTGCCGTTAAACGATATACATCTCATCCATTTGACCATGCACAACTTGTAGGGTGTGACAAGCAATGCGCAGGCACACCGAATTACAGACATGGTGTGCCCGCGCTGGCGCTTGTCACACCCTACAAATTCCCAAACTGGGCGACCGTGTTAAATACCCAGGCCCACGATGTCAGTCTTCGAGTGACACTGTCGTATCCAGCGCGATGGAAAACAGATTGACGCGATCACGGATCTTGCCGCGCGTGATCCCCAGAATCTCAGCGGCTTTGGTTTGGTTTCCTTCAGTCACCTGCAAAACCCGAGTGATCAGGTAGCGTTCCATTTGCTCCAGCGTTTCGGCATACAAGTCGCGAGACTCGGCCTCAAGGCGGCGATTCACGAATGGCGCGAGGTCCGATGCCACGCCTGTTGGATTGTCCGCAGATCGATCTGCGGGTGTCATTGATTTGGCCCCGGCAGCAACTTCCAGCGGCAGAAACGATGGCACAATGACGGGTCCCGTCATGTTCAGCAGCGCCTGCCGCACGATGCTCTGCATTTCCCGCACATTCCCCGGCCACGAATAGGCTTTGAGCAGTTCCAGCGCTTCCGGTGAAATCCCCTCACAATCGCGGCGGTTCATCTCCTTCGCGCACACCTTGAGGTAGTACGACAGCAGGAGCGAAATGTCATCGCCCCGCTTTCGCAAAGGTGGCAGAGTGATGGTAATGCCATTCAAGCGATAAAACAGATCTTCGCGGAATTCCCCGTCGGCCACCATTTGATCAAGGTCCAGATTCGTCGCGGTCACGACCCGTACGTCCGTGCGAATCGTTTTGTTACCGCCAACCCGTTCAAATTCCTGCTGCTGCAGCAGGCGCAGAACTTTGCTCTGGACCAGCGGCGACATGTCACCAATTTCATCGAGAAATATAGTGCCTCCGTTACATGCTTCGAATTTGCCGATCCGCTGTCTGTCCGCTCCTGTGAAAGACCCTTTTTCATGGCCAAAGAGTTCGCTCTCCAGCAGGGCATCGGGCAGCGCGGCACAATTCACTGCCATAAAACATTCACCGGAACGGGCACTGTTGTGGTAGATCGCCCTCGCGACAAGTTCTTTACCGGTCCCGCTCTCCCCGCGAATCAACACCGGAACATTCTGAGCGGCCACGCGCCCGATCTGTTTGAAAACTTCCAGCATCACAGGACTGCGGCCGACGAATGATTCTGTATCCGGAAGTTCTTCGTCGCTCATGTGCAGCGCTACCGGCGTATTCATCATGCGTCGGGTTTCGACAGCGCGTTCGACCAGATCGTTCAGGGCTGGCAGGTCGAGCGGCTTTGTGACGTAGTCAAACCCGCCCAGTTGCATGGCTCGGATGGCGGTCGAGCTGTCGCTGCCGGCCGTGATGAAAATGATCGGAAGCTTTCGGTCAATTTCACGAATCTGCTGAAACACGTCCAGTCCCGAAGTACCCGGCAGCACAATATCCAGCAGCACGACTTCCGGGGATTCGGTGCGAATGGACTTGATGCCTGCGTCTGCGTTGATGGCCGTCAACACTGTCAATCCAATTTTCTCCAGCGACCGTCGCACCATTTCACCGACAGAACGGTCGTCGTCGATCACCAGCACGCTCGCCATAAGAATTCCTGTTTTTGCCGCATCGCGTTACACAATGCAGCCCCCCCGTTTCCTGATTCAGTTTTTTGTGCCGTTCCAACGGTAAGGTACAGTCTATCGACACAATCGGTTGCGGCAATCAACCATTCGATCGTGGGGCATTGCCTGAGCGAATTACTGCCATTGCGAACGCTGATCGGCCAGAATTCATGCGGTATCCACGTTTTGGCGACCCTTTCCGCATGTTTTTCGGACGGTACACGCATTGCTCAATCAGAATTGAGGATGCTCTTTGGCCGTAATGTCACTGTCAGCTTTCCAGATGCTGATGCCAGTGCTTTGAGCTTTTGGTGTCAGGCTTTCACACATGATGCAGTATCAGGAATCCAGACATGGCTACTTCAACTCTTGCAACACGCGAGTTACCGAATCTCAACGAATCCAGCCAGAATGTGGAATCCGGTTGTCTGGTCGTGCATACTGTCGGCGATCATGCCGGGCTGCTGCGGATTGATCTGCACCTGAAGGACTTTGCCACGGCGGAGAGTGTTCGCAACAGCGTGCATCTTCTTATTCCCGGTGAAATCAGCCCCTTGAAACCATCGGACGTCGTCGGTGATCGCGGGAGTTTCGTGGTGTCCTTCTTTTCTGCGGACATCGCAAATTCCGGCGAACTTCCGGGTGAAGCAATGATCCAGTGGGAATCAATTGACCGTCAGAGCTACACACACCCGGCGGCGGTGATTTCCGCAGAAGAAGCATCGCAGAAAACTGCCGCTATGAACGTTCAGAGTACTCCCCAACCGTCCATCTCGATGTACCCCAGGAACGTCATCGTTTACGCAGTCGTGGCGATCTTTGTCGGATTGATTCTGGGAGTCATCGCATTCGTCAATTAGGATTTGCCTGAAGTGGTAGACAGTCGTAGCAGTTAAATCTCGCTTGTGTCAATCCACCAGTCCAGATTGACGGGAACATGATACCCGTAAACCGTGGCAGATGTCTGCTGATACTCAACGCCATGCAGCAGCGGTTGCAGTTGAGCCCAGGCGGCGGACGGCATTGAACAGAACATGGCGGGGAAGCCCAGTTCGAAGCTCCTGTTGAGTGCGTGCTTCAAAAGATCTTCTGCTGCCGTCAGATCTGACCAACTGAAACCAGACAGGTGCGAGGAAACGATTTCTTCCCCGGACGCCTGAATCAACCGCTTGCCGCGTCGAGTGTCCTCCAGCAGTCCGCAAGCGGTTTCATCGACGTGGCAGAATCGCTGGACATCGATCAGAGACCGCAGAGTTGAATCTCCGGGTGCTGGCTGAACTCCGGTCGCACGCCGTCGTTCCTTAACCGATGCAAACTGTTTCGGCGAGGCGCTTTCAACTTTGGATAGTTCACGGCCGGGGGTGGCCAGAAATCTCAGAATCGCGACTTCACCGACCGCTGCGAAATCCGGAACACCAAGGCGTCCCGTATAGGCTGCTGGTTCTGAACTCGTCCCAGCCATGACAACGCTGTAACACGCATGAGACTGGCACGGGCGAATGATGTCGGAGGCCGCTGTCATCAGTCGAGCCAGAGCGGAACTCGATCGTGCATCGGGCCGGACTTTAAGATCGCAAATGTAGTGTGCATCCTGAAATTGGTTGTGCGATTCACCGGACCCTGAGTCTCGAATCACCAGTTGCCGGCGAACCAGCACCAGCGTGCCGACGATGGTCCCGAGGTGCTCGGCGACAAGCAAGGTCGCCGCTCCCATTGCCGCAAAGAACGGCAGATACTCGGAACCATGGGAAATCGAAAAATGATTTCCCGGCCCCAGCGGATACTGAAACTGTCGCTCGAACTGTGCCAGTTCGTCCAGCGTGAATCTGTTAATCGGATGCGTCAGTGAATGCACAATCATTCGCGCACTCCCACAAAGATCTCCGGGTAGAAGAAGCTGCGGTCCTGTTCGGCCATGCGTCTCCCCAGCGACAAGTCCCAGGTCAGCCGGGAGTCCAGTTCAGGAATGCCGAGCGTTGAATTCAGTTGCCTCAGGATCAATCGCCCGCCCGGCTTCAGGACTCGATGAGCGCAGCGGAGAGTTTCGGTGGCCTGGTCCGGGCTGAGCCAGTCGAGGATATTCGACAGATGCACAAGATCCACCGAAGCGGGGGCGAATGTCTGGAGGACATCAACCATGCGAGCGCAGTGCAGTCGCGGTGGGAGTACCGAAAATGGCCTGGCTTCTGAAGCAGGCAGCAACCAGTCATAAGCCGCCGTCGGTGGAAACCGACCAACCAGCAATTGCCACAAAAACGGGTTTCGAGTCCGATCCGGTCGCGACAGACTCAGGCGAGTTCGCCAGGCAAAGTGATGGGCGAATGACCGGCGGGGATTTTGAGTGGCATCCTTGCCGAACAGACAAACAAGGTTTGGCAGAGACATGACGCGTTCAAACGCCGCATCAAAGATTCGTCCGGACTCGGTGTTTGGTTCGAAGAATGCCGTGGCCTTGAGGGACTCGTCGGAAGATTCGAGGACTCGCTGAATCTCGGCGGCAATTGGTGCCAGTTCCCGCTGCAGCTCGGCAAAAGTGCGCTCGTATCGACCGCTGAAATCCGGACCCCGGACGGCAACCTGCTCCGGCGGTCCGAATGTGTCCGGTGGAAGGTTCAGTTGCTCCAGCAGTTGTGCCAACCTCATGCCTCGGTCACGCGAATCCATTCCATCGTGACCGAGCAACGCACGGGCTTCGTCCGCCGAGCATGTTTCAGCCAGCGTCCATTTCAGTCGCGTGATTGCCAACTGAGTTGGGTTCATATCCACCAGATGCAACTGAGCTGGCTGATGTCGGGCCACCTGAATCGCTGTCTCACCGCCCGACGCAATCATGACGATGACCGGGTGATCGGAGAGTTGCGACATGATCTCCAGGTCCAGTTGAGGGTCTTCGCGGACCTGAGCAAACGCCAGCGGCAAGCGAGATGCCTGCGTGGCCCAGACGTCCGGCGAATCACTCGGTGTGCTCACTGCGGTTTCCTGTCGATAAAGAACCAGACAAACGGGATCAACAACATCGCACTGACAATCAGGTCCACCGTAAAGTGCATTCGCAACAGAATCGTTGATGCCACCATCACCAGCGACGGAAGCAGCATAATCCAGAATCGTCGGCGTTGGTGCACAAAATCACAGGACAGCATCACGCCTGTCACAAACACATGCATGCTTGGGAACGAATCGTAAGATGCGGCCATGTTTGCCACCAGAGCGTCAACGAACGACGTGATCCAGAAACCCTCAATAGGTCGGCGGAAGAGTTCCGGAAACGACACACAGATTCCGGCGGCCGGCATCAGAAAGTACAATGAAAACCCCAGCCCGAAAGCCACAAACAGCGGACGAGTGAAGAACACTCGTTCGTTCGCGGGCAACCAGATTGTGTGCAGCAGGAACCAGAACAGGTACACATGATAGGTCAGGTAGCCAACGCTGAGGACTTCATTCATCCATGGTGACGCCAGGGATTGCAGGGAGACCGCCGGACTTTCCCCGAACAATTGACGATCCCATGACAGCAGCGATACGCCGCAATCGGGCCGCTGAATCGCATTGATGATCTTTCCCGAGCCGCTGTAGACGAGCCACACGGTCAGAAAGTTGGTGATCAGTCGTGCGACGCCATTCGGCTCTGTGCGACGCACGGCGAACCAGTATCCGACCAGCCAGATCATCGCAGCGGCCGCAACGCTGATCACGGCAACGCTCGCCGTCATTGCTGCTCTGGTCAGCAATGTCAGCGTGATAATGGATCCGACACACAGAAAGACACGCTCGGGAAGCGTCGGCAAGTGACGGTTCATTTTGCCTCGTGTTCAGCTTTCCTGCCAAGCGGACTGCGTTTGATACTGTGAATCAGGAACTCACGAACAAATGCCGCATAGGAGCGAATGTAGGGAGCCCCGGCAGCGGACAGAGAAGCGTTGAGTGTCCTATGGACCTGCGGCAGGCTGTGCCACGGAATTCCCGGATACAGATGATGTTCGAGGTGATAGTTTTCGTTGCACATGAAGAAGCGAACGAGCGGAATGGTCAGAATGGTTCGAGTCCCCTGAATCGGATCGGACGTATGCTCCAGCAGAGT
>JAYTAK010000214.1:0-1991 GCA_043737515.1 Candidatus Kuenenia sp.
ACACGGCGTACCGTGGCTTCAGCACAGCTCAGCGGGTCGATTGCACGAATTCTGGTGGATCGAGGACAGAAGGTTCGTGCGGGCGAAGTGCTGGCGGAAATCGTCAGTCAGGACTTCCAGAACCTGCAGCTTGACTTGCTGCGAGCCCACCTGGATGCCGAGCTACAGCAGGAAATCATGAGCAATCTTGACGAGGCTGGCGATGCTGTCTCCCAGCGACGACTTTGGGAAGCGGAGAGTCGACTCAACCTTGCGAACGGTCTGCGTGAAAATGTCCGGCAGCGGTTGACCACCGCCGGAATCTCGGAAGAACAACTGACTCAGCTTGTGACCACCCGAACGCTGCTGCCAGCGCTGCCTGTCCGCTCGCCGATCGATGGAGTGGTGATGGATTTCGACAAGGTTCTTGGCCATGTTGTGCAGCCGGATGAATCAGTGTTTGAGATCCATGATTTGTCTCATGTGTGGGTTCAGGGATTTGTCTCCGAACGCGATCTGGCACGAGTCAAAGTCGGACAAACCGTCCGCGTTCGTTTTGTCGCGGATGCCGCAGAAGTTGTGACGGGGACTCTTGTCCGAAGTGGCCGTGCAGTTGGCCAGGATGATCGAACGCTGTCTGTCTGGATCGAACTCAAGCAGATGCCGCGCGTGCCGATGCAGCACAACATGCTGGCCCGACTGACGATTGAGACGGGAACCCTTCCGCCGCAAATGGCCGTGCCGCGTGAAGCCATTGTGCGCGAAGGGACTCGTTCGTACGTGTTCGTTCACAAAGTCGATGATACCTTTGAACGGCGATTTGTGGTGCTCGGTCGATCCGACGATGTGGCGGTTCAGATTCTGGAAGGCCTTGTGCCAAATGATTCAGTGGCTGTCAGCGGGGCCATGGCGCTGCAGTCGGGCTATGCGGCGCTGCGATGAAAGTGTTTCATGTAGGTCCTGCCTGCCGGGCAGGACTTTCGCCGTAAGGCGAACCTATGGGCGGACGTCTGCTCAAAGGCGACTGGTTGACTGGCAATCTACCGGGATCTGGTCGCGGATTGCAGCAAGCTACAAAGTCCTTTCCGGCAGAAAGGACCTACAAATGAAAGTCCTTTCCGGCAGAAAGGACCTACAGGAAATTAATCAAAGTCACAAAAAATTCATGCTGAACGCCATCATCGCTTTCTCTCTCAAGAATCGCGGCTTCGTGCTGATCGCAGCGATCACCGTGCTGGTCTATGGCAGCTATACGCTGAGCGAAATGCCGGTCGATGTGTTTCCGGATTTGAATCGACCGACTGTCACCGTCATGACCGAGGCTCCCGGTTTGGCACCCGAAGAGGTCGAAGTCCTTGTGACTCGACCGATTGAATATCTGCTGAACGGCGCGACGGGAGTTCAGCGAGTCCGGTCGGCTTCGGGCATTGGTCTGTCGATTGTGTGGGTGGAATTTGACTGGGGCACCGACATTTATCGGGACCGTCAGATTGTCGCCGAGAAAATGCAGATTGCCCGCGAGCGACTTCCCGGCGACGTGAATCCGGTGATGGCCCCGATCTCGTCGATCATGGGTGAGATCATGCTCCTTGGACTGCGGTCCACGAAGCCGCCAGCCGACGAAGCCGCGACAGCAGAGCTGAACATGGAACTTCGGACGCTCGGTGAATTCACGGTTCGCAACCGACTGCTCGCTGTGGAAGGCGTGTCGCAGGTGACCGTCATGGGCGGAACGCTGAAGCAGTATCAGATCATTACTTCGCCGGCGCGACTGGCGGCTCAGAACATTACGCTGGAGCAACTGACGACCGCCGCCGAAAAGGCGAACGTCCTCGCAGGCGGCGGCATCATGGTGCGATCGCCGAAAGAATCTCTGATCCGAATCAGCGGGCAAAGTCTGACGCTGGAAGACATTGAAAACACTCCGATTGTCTGGCGCAGTCAGCGAGCCGTGCTGCTCAAAGAAGTGGCGGACGTGCGGTTCGGTGGTCCGGTGAAGCGGGGCGACGGCA
>JAYTAK010000215.1:0-4656 GCA_043737515.1 Candidatus Kuenenia sp.
GGGCTCGCAGTGAGACGGTTCCGATTGAGGTGATCACGGTACCGGATATTCGCGACGTGAAAGTGGAGATTTCCGCTCCGTTGTACACCGGCCTGTCGCCGTTTCGCGGACCGCTGCCGCCAAAAGGAATCGAAGGCTTGCCAGGGACTCGCGTGACAATCACGGCCACGAGTAATCGTCCACTTTCAGGCGGACGGCTGGAGCTGAACCTGCAGCCCGATGCTGCCTTGAACGCGCAACGGATGAAAACATTCCAGGCGAGCGGGGGACGTCAGTCCCCTGATAGTGCGCCGGAAAACAATCCGGTAGTTGACACCCCCGGCTCGCCGACGGAGACCGTTGATGCAGAAGCAGCCGCATCAGCATTCATGGAAACAGTTGCGATGACGGCCGATTCCGATCCACACAGTGCCTCGGTCGAATTCACCGTGACGCGGCCGGGTCAGTTTCAGTTGTTTGTCACCGATGTGGCCGGGCAGTCCAACTTGTCTCCCCTGACAGTGCCCATCCGACTGCTGCCGGATCAGTCGCCCATGGTTCGGCTGGCTCAGCCTCGCGCGGTTTCGTTTGCGACGCCCACGGCAACCATTCCGGTCGTCGTGGCAGCCGAAGATGATTATGGCTTGCGGCGGTGTCAGCTTTTTCGAAGTCTGAACAATTCACGCCCGCTGCCGACAGATCTCGTATTGCCCGAAGGCAGTCCGCGCAGGTTGTTCTTGCAGAGTCAGTTGCCGCTGGCAGAATATGATCTTCAGCCCGGCGATGAGATCCGACTCTTCGCGCATGTGGAAGACAATGACCCGAACGGCCCGGCGACCCCGATCGGAAAAGGTGCGGAGAGTTCGGTCGTTTCGATTCGCATCATCAGTGAAGCAGAATTCAGTCGATCACAGCAGCAGCGCGCGGGCATGGAAATGATGATGTCGCGGCATCAGCAGGCGCAGCGACGACTTGAGTCACTGGCGGAGAAGATGCGCGAGCTGAAGGAAAAACTCGATGCGGCCGAAGCCGATTCGGAAGTGAGCGAACAGCTTCGACAGGAGATGCAGGAACTCGCCGACCAGATGCAGGAAGCGGCTGAATCGATTCAGAAGCTGGCCGACGCGCCACTGCCGTTTGAGATGGATCAAAAGCTGGCGGAGCAACTGTCTGAAATGGCCAAAGCCCTGGGTGAAATGAGCCAGCAAACCGGCGAGATGTCGGCGAAACCAGGTCTCAGCGGCAAACAGGCTGCCGAAAAGCTGGAAGAGCAACTGGCAGCTCTGAAGCAGGAGCAGCAGGAACATCAGGACGGCGCGATGAAACCTCTGGAACATCTGGCCAAAGTTTTGCCTTTGAAACAGGATGAGGCGGCGTTCGTGCAACTGGTGCAGAAACAGCGATCGCTGGCCGATCGTTTGCAGGCACTGAAGAATGCAACGATTGCTGAAGCCACCCCGGCTGAGCGCGCGAGAATGCATGAACTGGCGGAAGAACAACATCGTTTGCGGGAACAGCTCGGAGACCTGCTGAATAAGATCGACGAAGACATCGCCAGTCTGCCGGATGATCCGGCACTCGATGATCTGAGAAATTCCGCGCAGGAATTTGTCGATGCTGTGCGGGCGAGCGAAGCCGACACCATGATGGCTGACTGCGAAACCACGCTGTCGGAATCTGACGGCAGAGAAGGCGCGCTTTGGGGAGAGGACGCAGCGGTGACGCTGGAACAGTTTCTGTCTCAATGCAAGGGCATGGGTCAGGGAGCGAACAGTGCGTGTCTCAAGTTCAGCCCCGGCCTGGGCAGCTCCATGTCGAACACGCTGGATCAGTTGGTGCCTGGCATGGGATCGAAACCTGGATCGATGGGCATGGGACCCGGTGCTGGCGGAGGCTATAGTACTCAAAGTTCCACGATGGACAACGTCGGTATGTACGGCAC
The DNA here is from genome assembly GCA_043737515.1 of Candidatus Kuenenia sp. Lineage (GTDB taxonomy): Bacteria > Planctomycetota > Planctomycetia > Planctomycetales > Planctomycetaceae > SXXK01. Next base: position 1,922 of record JAYTAK010000215.1, read on the forward strand.
GACGCCGTTTGCTGATCCGTCACAGTCCAGTTCCGGAGGCTCTGACTCTGAGACCGCCGCTGGTATGATGTCTCAGTTGAATGGCGATGGCAGCGATCAGTCGGGCAGCGGGTTTTCGGCCAATCGGTCGAATTCCGCGTTTGGAAACTCCGAGACCGGTGTGCCGTCGCAGTATCGACGACAAGCCGGACAGTATATGCAGCGGCTCGCGGAAGAACTTGATCAGTAAGACAGCCGAATGAAAGTGAGGACTTCGATGACAAGAATTCAACTGGCTCTGGCAGGCAGCCTGATGGTCGCCGTGACCCTGGTCTCAGCGGACGAAAAGACGTCCCCGAATTCCACGGCAGTTGCCAGCATCGCGAGCACCGATGCTCCGCAGGTGCCGGATCCGAAACAGGTGGGTGGAGAAGCGGAAAGCGTGGTGCAGGTGGCGAACCTGATCTATGCCGGCGTCAAAAGCAGCCAGTGCTTCTCAGATCATTTTCTGGCAGCCGCAGAAAAGGACTCGGCAATTTCGACCAGCCGACGCTTTCATGCGGTGAAGCTCAGTTCCGATGAAGTGTTTAACTTTCCGCTGGTGATCATGACGGGCGAAGGTGGCTTCGAACTGACTCCGGACGAAAGCGAAAACCTGCGACAGTATCTGGATCGAGGTGGTTTTCTGCTGGCGTCCGCAAGTTGCTCGTCGCCGGAATGGAATCGTTCCTTTCGTGCTTCAATGGCGGCGCTGTATCCCGGTCGGGCAATGGAACAACTGACGTTCGAACATCCTGTGTTCAGTACGGTACACCGGATTACACAAATGCAGGCCAAACACGGGGAGCCCAAGCCGCTGGAGGGCATCATCCATCAGGGACGTTTGATAGTCGTCTATTCAGAAGACGGCCTGAATGATACGGCTCATACGCAGGGGTGCTGCTGCTGTGGCGGAAATGAAATTACGAATTGTGTTGACATCAACGTCAACATCCTTGCGTATGCGCTGTTGTTTTGAGGAGTCGTCCGGCGCTGACAATGCTGCTCGCACGGTGCGGGCAGCAAGCAGAGAAATACTTACATCGAATAGCAACTGCTGCATATGAAGCTCGCTATGCTGGCCATTCTGATTGCGGTGTCGATTGCCGGTTGCGGGCAGCAGTCGTCGCCGGCGGTTCCCGTTCAGCCGGAGGTCGTCAGCAATGATCTGTCAATCGTCATCAGTGGAGATACTCGCGGCTGGCTGATGCCTTGTGGCTGCACATCCAATCAATCCGGCGGGTTGCTGCGAAGAGCAACATATGTCGAGCAGGTCAGACGCGAATCGGATGTGCTGGTTCTGGATTGCGGAGGTGCTGCCGATGGCACGGCACCTTATCAGCAGGCCCGGTTCAAGGCGATTCTGATGGGTGAAAAACTGATGGGACTGACAGCTCATAACATCGGCGTGTCTGAGGCAACTCTCGGGGCAGACGTCTTGAAACAGTTATCGACCGACACCGGCGTGGATTTCATCTCGGCCAATGTTCGGAGCAACAGGACAGCGTTTACCGCGACTCACAAGCTGATGACTCAATCCGGACGCCGGCTGCTGGTGACCGGAGTTTGTTCGCAACAGTTGATTGCGGATGCCGAAAACATTCCCGCAGAAATCACTGTCGGTGACCCTGCCGATGCTATTCTTTCCGTGATTGCGGAAGCCGGTCGAACAGCCGCCGGCCAGCCAGAGGTGGTGGTGCTGGTGTTGGCATGGTTGCCGGAGGATGAAATGCGGCGGCTGGCTGAGACGCTGCCGGAAATTCACATTCTGGTGGGAGGCCCAACGGGTCAGAGTGTTCGGCCTCAGACTGTGGGACGCACGCTGATGATGTCCGCCACCAACAAAGGCAAATTCATCGCGAGGATTCCAATGTGTCCGAATAGTGAGTTGCCGACTACGGCGGAGATTGTTGAATTGTCTCCTTCGTTTGCTGACGATGCCGCTCAGAAGCAGAATCTTGACGCGTTTCGCGCGATTCTGGCGGAGCGGGATTTCAATGCCGCCGAGAGTGGATTCACTTCGACATCAATGACCGTGACTGCGGATGATCAGCACGTTGCCGGGTCGGCTCGATGTCGGGATTGTCATACGGACGCTTGCAGCGTGTGGGACAATTCGGGACACAGCCAGGCATGGGCCGTGCTGGAATCGGAGAAGGGGCATGTCGATCCGTTTTGTCAGCAGTGTCATGCGACGGGATATGGTTTGCCCTCAGGATTTGCATCGCTGAAGAAAAGTCCGGATCGCACAAATGTGGGCTGCGAAAGTTGCCACGGTCCGTCGTCGTTGCACGTCAGTGAAACCCGCACGCGAACTCCATTCGACGCCAAAGGCAGTTGCACTCATTGCCACGACCATGAAAACAGCCCACTCTTCAGTTTCGCTGAGTACTGGGAGAAGATTCTCCATGAATAACAACCGCTCACTTAGGACTGGCGCACCAGTAAGTGTCGCCTCGTGGTGGATGCTGCCAGCATCCGAACTGACGCTGGCAGCGTCGGCCACGACAGTTATTTCTGTGCCGGTACCTATTGTAAGGCTGGCGGTCACGGTGCTGGCGACGTGGATCACTTTGTCTTGCGCGATCGCCCAACAGAGCGACGCAAGTCAGGATGCTCAGCCGCCGGAGGAAGTCCATCAGGTTTCGTGGCAGCATTCGCTTGATGATGCGTTGAAGACAGCGGGAAATCGCCGCGCGCCGGTGCTGCTGGTGTTC
>JAYTAK010000216.1:0-10725 GCA_043737515.1 Candidatus Kuenenia sp.
CCGATCAGCGAATCCATGCGACGTTGCTCCCAATACTTCTGCAAATCGGCACTCACGAGGAGTTGCCCAAACTGAAACGCACTATAGGTAAACAGACCCAAGGCAGACGCGAGGTAGACGATAATGAATAGTTTCACTTCCGCCGTGAGCGGCTGAGGTTCAGCATATCCAACCGTGGTGAGTAAAATAACGGCGTGATAAAACGAATCAAACAGACTCATGCCCGTCAGAAAATGGAGGCCAAGTGCCCCCAGCAGCAGCAGCGTGAATATCAAGAGTGGAATCTGAATCAGACGTCGCATTCAGGAACTTCCCTGTTCGTGGTGACCAAGATGTTCGAAGCATTGTGCGTTTCTGTCGGCAGTGTGTCGATTCCTGCTCTTTTCTGCCAGACAGGGCTGCTGACATCGTTGAATGGGAATTCCAGTTTCCAGCTCGCGAGTTTTTCCGGATGGCTTTTTTATTGCGATCGTGGGCATACTTATTGACCATGTTATCGAGTTCGGCGAGGCCAGGTGCAGTTTTCCTGAAGAATGAGACATCGGCTCATCGACAGATTAAATGCGCGAGTGATGTTGATGGCCAGCATCGTGATGTGAAGGATGTCGTTATGAACCTGAAACATCGAATGCCCATCGCCCGTAGCACAGTCCGCACAGCAATCGGCATGGAAGCACTCGCTCGTAGCCTCGTTCATATTCCTGCCCCGCATATTCCTGCCAATGCCTCCGACGGCAGGAAGATGATGGGCAGGAATATGAACGCGGGGGGGTGGCTGGCATTCCGCCGATTGACTGTGTGCTTTACCGCGAAGCGGTTCGAGAAATTAGCCGGTGGTAAGCAGAGCGCCACCACCGGATACGTTGAAAAAATTGCCTCAGCACCCTGACAATGATGCCAGATTGGCGAGTCTGGCATCCCTTCAGGATGCGTGGCACCACGCATTCTTTACCGGCGGTGCGCCTGTTGGCGACCACCGGCTAATTTCTGCCATCCTTTCAGGATGAATCGCATTCATGGCGATCAACGTGTGACGCGCACTTCATTTGTCGTTGAACCGCAGTTTGATCCGTTCTGCATTGCCATCGTGCGTGGAGACTGTGGAGTAAATGCTTCGGAATTTGAAGCCGGTCCCAGCTCTGAATGAGCTGGGATCGAGAGTCCTTTCCGGAAGGCTTCATGACTTCTGTTTTTCCTCCATGAGTCGATGGTACGATTCCTGAGCTGCGAAGCTGATCATCAGCAGGTCGCTGGCTGGGAAGCTCTGTGTGGATTTCCACTCGTTGCCGTCGCGATACCTGCGATGCACGGTGCATCAGCCGGAATGCGTTAACGTCCGGTTCTGCGGAGGAAAGCAGGGCTAAGCGTTCCGCCAGTCGTCCAGCGTCAGTCCGGGAATCCATGAAAAGTGATCGGTGTTACCCGTAACAAGAGTCAGTTGATGTTCAATGGCTGTTGCGGCAATCACCAGATCCGCATCCTCACATGATCGACCGGAGTTCCGGGCCTCGGACCAGAGATCGGACGCTCGATTCCAGATCGCATCGGTGACTGGCAGGACTTGAGACTCATCACAAAAAACATGAAATCGTGCCAGTTGCGTACTCGCCCGACGCCGCTTGAAGCCGCGAAGCACTTCGTAGCGCGTGAACGCCGAAAACGTCAGCAATCCGACTTGCCGTGTGTACGCCAGAGCCCGTCGGACAACAACCACATCGCGGAGTTTGACGATCTCGGACAGGATGTCGGTGTCGAGCAGAACTGGAACCATGTCTTTACTCGAACTGGCGGGTCAGGTTCGCCCGCTGGCGAATCTCGCCGTCAAGCGTGTCGATCTCTGCGTCCGAAAGCCCGTCGTAAATCTTCCATGAGTCCGGGACATCGGAAACGGAATCATCGATGGTGGAACTTGCAGGGGCAAGATCGATGTTCACAACATTCACAATGATCTGCTGAGTCTCACGCAACTGATGTCCCACGACACGCTCCATCACGGATCGCTCGCTCTGATCAAGATCCCGGACATTTCGAGTGACTGTTTCCATACGAGTACTTTACAACATGTGCTTCAGAACGGCAATCTGAACTGAGTCAAATGATGGTCGAAGGATCCAGCGAGGCTTCACGGCTTCGCCGTTCGCCTCAGACCAATGGATTGTAAATCGCCGTTGCGCGGTCCGACATCCTGTCGAATCGCAGTCGCGGCGTCCTGCTGCGAAAGTTTAACGCATTGTGGCCAAATCTGGAGTGACTGGAACCAGAGACGGACAGGGTTGTGGCAACTCGGTGCAAGGCTGCGATTCCTGTAGCTTGGACATTCATGTCCGAGATATTGACCAAACAAGGTCGCATTTTCGAGCGGCTGTCAAGGTCAAATAACCATCGCTTCGACCGTGTTTTATGGCCATGCGACGGACATGAATGTCCATCCTGCATTCGATTGATTGCGGTATTTGCGTTGTGTTGATGGTACACAGATGTCATTTTCAGAATTGCAGCAGCTCCGGGCACCGCAGCACTACTCAACCGCTCCCGCAAGTTGTCTCCATCCCCAGCGGTACAGGTTGCGGGAATCAGTGTAGCGTGACTCCGATGCCGCTGAGCCAACTACGACCACGATCAATCGCTTGCCATCGCGTTCTCCCGTCGAAACAAGACAGGCTCCGGCCTGATCCGTCGTACCCGTCTTGATCCCGTCATAGCCTTCTGTCGCCAGCAGCTCATTGGTGTTCTTCCAGAGCACGTTTCTTGTGTAACCGCCAGGACCACTGACCACAGCGCCTCGCTGGCGAGTGGATGTGTAATTCCTGAACAATTCACTCCCGAGTGTGGCCCGCGCCAGAATGGCCAGATCACTCACGGTGCTCAGGTGCGACTTCTCAGACAGTCCGTGAGGATTGCTGAAATGTGTGTTTGCCATCCCGAGCCGGGTGGCCTCGGCATTCATGGCAGCGACAAACAACACGAGAGGGTCGGCTTCTGTGGTTGTAGCTGAAGGCTCCGCCGGAGGAGCAAGTCTGGCACCAAAAATGTTGGGCCAGAGCCACGCTCATGTCATTTCCCGACGGCAGCAGCAGCCCAAACAGTCCCTCGCGAACCGACAGCGATTCGCCGGTCCGCACATCGGCCGTTGAGCCCCGTGTTTCGTCGGCGCGGGGAGACATGATGATGATCTCGTCCAGAACTTCAGGATGTTCGTCGGCCAGGCGCACGACGAGCCATGCGGTCATGATCTTGGTAGTGCTCGCAAATGGCAGGGGCGTCGCAACTTCATGGCCGGCGACCGTAGTTCCATCCGCTGCATTGACGATTATCCAACCATCGGACGAAACAAACGGTGGTCCGTCCAGAGCATCCACCGGCTGCCGCGGCAGGGTCTCGGCATTCACGATCTCCGGACCTGGAATGACAGATTCTTCGACGACTGGTCCCAACGCCGTCCACAGCAATGCGTCGGCAATTCCTGTCGTTGGTTGACCATTCGCTTCCTGGAATCTTCTGACGGCGGCCTCGGTGGCTGGCCCGAAATCGCCATCCACGCCCAGATCAGGCGACGGCTGCGAGCGGGCGTTGAGGGTTCTCTGGAGAAACTCCACGCGAGTCCCGAAGGCCCCGATTTTCAGTTCCGTCGGCTCGCCGGATGTATTGCGTTCCCATTCCGGGTTGAAGTGATCGAACGCGGTGCGCGCAATGCGACCGATCAGAACCTGGGCAGCGTTATCGTCGTTCCAGCTTCGGTCCTTGTTCCCCGTCGTGAGTACGCAGATCACAAACGGTCCCTTTGGACCAAATACGATCCCTGCGTCGCAGCGACTGTTCGAAACAGCCCCGGACTTGTGAGCGACCTTTGTGCCTTTGGGCAGATCCCGGACGAGCATGTCTTTGTCATCGCACGCCAGCAAGTGTTCAATCATGGCTTTGCAGGAAACTTCCGAAGCTACGGTGCACTTATGAATCTGCTCCAGCAATTCGACCATCTCGCGAGCCGTTGTGCTGCCCAGCCCATACAGTCGACTTTGTTCGGGTGAGATCGATGTGTCGCCGCGATAGACTTTTGAATTCATTCGAGTGCGCGGAAACCCGAGCGTTTCCATCGTGGCCGCTGTGGTTGGCAGTCCGACCTGATCGACCACCAGATTCGTCGCCGTGTTGTCGGAGTACCGGATCATCAGGCGGATCGTGTCGCGGACCGACATCGTGAGCCCCGGTGTGAAGTGATCCGTCAGAATCCCCGATCCCGGCACCTTGTCAGCCTCAGTCAGCGTGATCTGTTTTGCAAGATCTAGGTCACCGCGATCGGCCATGCGGTAGGCGGTTACCATCAACGGCAGCTTGATCAGGCTGGCCGTTGGCTGCACATGATCCTCGCGCCAGGCAAATTGTACACCGGTCTCCAGGTGACGAATGCAGACACCGACCTCGCCCGGATGTGCTTCAATGATCGTTGTCAGATCAGCCGCCAGGTCCGCCGCGGTCGCTCGCGAGACATCGAGCAGGAAGACGTCAACCAGAAAAAAGCAGGCAGTCACGGAAAACATTGAACGGCGAAACATCGCAACATCCTCGACTGGGTAGATGCAGGCTGCGGGCGGGGATCATGAATTTACCATGAGCCGCTGGCGATAGGCACCTGTGTCTAAAAGATTTCGTTTAACCCCGTGCCCATCGGGCCGCGATCACCGAAAAATCGCGGGGCGATGCCCGCGCGGTTAAACGATATTATGCCAAGGAATTTCTGCCGGGGAACCGCAACTATTCCGTCGGCTCGGACATCGCGGGTTCAGGATTGTCAAACTGCGGTGTCTCTGGCAGTCGCAACCTGTCTTCGCGACGGCGAGGGAAGTCTTTCAGATCAAACGATTCTTCCGCCGGCTTGCCGGAATCCTCATACCGCGGACGGTTCTCCAGCGGTCGCAGATCACGCGGATAACATTCGTCGTCGAAACAGCGACCGTGTGAGCCCATGCTGCCAAACTGTTCCTCGACGAAGCGAACTCCGTGGGTCTCCAGGATTGTGCCCGTTTGAAGTTCCAGACCTGCGAGTTCTGTATTGTAGGACGCCAGTGACTGAGCCTCGGACGAGACTGCATTTCCCCAGTCGGTAAGGCCTTGTAGAAAGTTCAGGAAGTTTTCGCTGCCGAGAAAAAGTCGCGAAACTCGCACTTCCAGGTTTTCTTTCGCCGCCTGGCGGGCATCTCGAAACGCTTCGTACTGCAGGAAATTCTGGTCGATCGTACGCAGCGATGTTGCCAGCAGATGTTCGATCTGATGCAGACTCTGCTGAATATTGGCGCGGTCTTTTGAGATCTGCAATTCCTGCGTGCGGACTTTTGCGCGAGAACTTCGCAGACTCAGCGGAACCGAGAAATTGATGCCCATTGTCCAACTGTTGTTGTCATCAAGACCTGACGACAGCCGATTCCCGGCCAGGACTCGACCACTTAAACCATTCCACTGCTGCACGGCGACGGCATCGAGTTGTGGTTGTGCCAGATTGCGATTCTGCATCAGTCGCTTCTGATCGGCCATCAGAATCAGATTGAGTTCGACGAGATCGGGACGACGTGACTGAGCTGTCTCATTGATTTCTTCCCAGCGAAACTCAACCTGATCGCGCGTGGGAGGTGTGGAGGGGACGATGCGTTCGCCGTCTTCCGGCGGCAGCCCCATCATGTTTCGCAGCGCGGCCTCGCGTTGAAGCACGTTGGCTTGTGCGGCGATCAGGTTGGCTCGAAAGTTTGCATAGGCGAGTTTTGGCTGAGCGACATCTGCCTGATTCGCGAGGCCGGCTCGAAACTGAGCTTCGAGTCGCATATATGCTTTTTGTGACTGATCGACCTGAATTTCGCGGGCCCACAGTTCGGTTCGCGCCTGGACGAGAGACCAATAGGCCGAGATCGTGCCGCGGACAAGATCCTGCATGCTGTTCTTAAACTGGAAGTATGATTGTTCCTGCTGCAGGCGAGCAATCACGATCGGAGCGAGGTTTGCCTCGCGTCCAAAACCCGACAGCAACGGTTGCGTGTAGCTGAGTTCTGCGGACGGTGCGTTGCGGTTGAGAAATCCGGCGACCGCCGGGTTATCCAGTCTATTCGCCACTCCCAGCTTGAGTGTGCCGCCGAATGTGTTTAAGTCGCTGAGGTCAGCAGTCGTGTCATTGCCTCCGGTTCGGCTGCCGACGATGGCGGTGCCCGTAGTGTTGAGTCCTGCTATCTCGGTGTGGCGGAAGGAACTGTTCGCCGAGAATACGGGGTCGAACAAAGCCTTGGCCTGATCGATCGGCGTCGTGGCGATCGCGGTGTCGTAGATTGTCCGACCGGTCGAGGTAGCGGCAGTGCCTGTGAGGACTCGGATGACTTCCGAATGTTGCAACGTCAGGCGAATGGCTTCATCAAGCGTCAGCAGGCGTTCGTTCTGCTCAATCCCTTCGGTGGCAACTGTCACCGGGGCCGGGCCGGAACCGCGATGGAAGACCGAAACACTTTCTTCCTGATGCCAGCGAATGTGCCGCTCGTCATCCGGCAGCAATTGCGCATCGGCGACCGGCGAACTGGCGGCAAACGCAGCCAGCACGAACAGAACCATCCTTGGCGCATGTTCGAAACGGGAACTCATGCTGCCTGGAATCGACGTCCGAGCGGCGATGGAATGACTCATTCCGCCTGTTCAGGCTGCACCGCTGATGGCTCTTCTTCGACTGGTACCGTTTCGAAGGCGTGTAACGATTCGAAGGCGTCTTCGAACCGCGTCGTATCCATTTCAATCTTCCCGTCCCGCATAACCAGAATTCTGCGAGCGTGGCGGGCGACGCTGAGGTCGTGCGTGACCAGGATGACCGTAATTTGCCGTTCTTCATTCAATTTCTTAAAGAGTCCGATGACTTCGCGACTGGTTTTTGAATCCAGGTTGCCGGTGGGCTCATCGCCCATCAGCATCGACGGATTCGTGACCAGGGACCGAGCAATGGCCACACGCTGCTGCTGACCGCCCGACAGTTGGCCCGGATGATGATCCAGACGATCCTCCAGGCCGACCATCGCCAGCATTTCGCGGGCACGCTTCTTGCGAGCGCGACCGGACATCCCCTGTCCATAAAGCAGCGGCAACTCCACGTTTTCCAGTGCAGACGTGCGAGCCAACAGATTGAAATTCTGGAAAACGAAGCCGATGTGCCGGTTACGAATCGTGGCTCGGGCGTTTCGGTTCAGCGTCGCGACTTCCTGACCGTCCAGAAGATAGCTGCCGGTTGTCGGTCGATCCAGGCAACCCAGTGTATTCATCAATGTCGATTTGCCGGACCCGGACGGTCCCAGCAAGGCGACATATTCGCCGCGTTCAATGAACAGTTCGGTCTCGCGCAACGCATGGACTTTGACTTCGCCAAGATCGTATGTCTTGGATATATTTCGCAGTTCAATCAGCGGCATGAGACGGTCTCAGAAGCAGGCAAGTATGAAGACAAAGCGTTGCACAAGCCGCGACACATTTTCCCGCTGCTCAGCAAACGTTAAGAGTATTGTATTTCTGAGAAGAATACAGGCGACGAGGCTGGCGAGTTTTTTTGTGCTGGCGGCTCGGGCGTTGATGAATGTGGGAAGAAGGCGTCGGCCTTCAGCGGTCAGTTGGTAGCGATGTGGTTTCGCGATCTTGTGGATGCGGCCACCATCGTGTTCGGTGGCGGATTGCAGGAGGGTGAGCCATTGATCGTCTGCCACTGGCTGTTGCCGCCAGAAGACTGTGAGTCACCAGTTGAGCTGGTAGGCCGGAGACACATTTTTTGCAGTGTAGATGGGTTCTGTAGTTTTCAAACCTGGGCTCCATCGGCGTGAAGCCGGTTGGGGGCCAGCTTGCGGTGTTGTGATGTGTTGTAGTTGCCAAACCGGGGCTCTACCGACGCAAGGTCGGTAGGGGCCAAACAGCATAAGAACCCCGCTGTCCCCGTGTCAGCGGTGCATCGGTTTGGCAACTACCACACCCAAAACTCCTCCTCCACGGCCCCATCCGGCTTCACGCCGGTGGACCGCAGGTTTGCAAACTACCACACCCAAATCTCGCCTTCCACGGCCCCATCCGGCTTCACGCCGGTGGACCGCAGGTTTGAAAACTACCACGCCCAAAACTCGCTCTCCACGGCCCCATCCGGCTTCATGCCGGTGGACCCAGGTTTGGAAACTACCACGCCCAAAACTCGCCTTCCACGGCCCCATCCGGCTTCACGCCGGTGGACCGCAGGTTTGCAAACTACACGCCAAACACGAATCTGTGGTTGCGCGGAAACTTCCCCGTGTGGTTGCACGACCAAAGAATCAAATCATAGGTCTTTGTGATCACGACTAATACTTCATTTTTCCTATGACTGACCATTGCGTGACGCGAGTTAGTGACATGGCGATGAGCGCGGGGCGATGCCCACGCGGTTAAACGGTGACTGACCATTTACTCACTCGACTTCCAGACACAGAGCAACAACGACGTCATTTCTCCAAATTTTCCCCGCCTTCGGCGGGTGGTAAAGCAGTAAAGGGGACAAGATTTAAGGTCCTCGCAACACGGAAACCACCGCTGGTGAGACGGTACCCCGGTTGGAAGTTGAGGCGGAACGCCGAGCGAGCGTTCGACGTCGTAGCGTCGAACGAGCCGCCACGCAAAACACGGTACCTGAATTATCCAGTTTACCCACCTGCCCCTTGTCGCCTATAGCCTCTCGGTCCGTGTCATAAAACAACGCAGCGTCCTGACACCACTCCAGCACGTTACCCTGCATGTCGAATAAACCCGCTCCGTTCGGTCGCAGTGTCCCCACAGGCAGCATCCATTTGTCGCCCGACGTTTTTGTGTACCAGGCATACTCACCCAGCAGTGTCTCCGTTTCGCCGAAGTAACGAGCCGTCGTTGTCCCCGCGCGACAGGCGAATTCCCATTCTGCTTCTGAAGGCAACCGATAGCCTGTCCGCTGCAGATAATCGGGCAACAGGGTCATCCCTTCGGCAAACTCCTGAGCTGGATCATAACACCACTGCTCGGGCGGAATCCCTTCCTCTTTGCTCAACCAATTGCAATACGCCGCTGCATCGTACCATGTGATCACGTTGGCCGGAGAATCTTCTTCCCTGGCCTTCGTCCGGTCGAATTCATGGTCGCTGCGAAATGCCCGGAACTGTGCCACCGTAATTTCGTGCGTGCCGATCGCAAACTTGCGACCGATGCGACGACGATGACGGATTTCGTTTTTGCCGATGGGGCCCTGGAATCGCTCGGCTTCGCTGACCGGTGAACCCATCAGGAATTCGTCAGATGCATCGATGATGGCGAAGGTCAGGCCGACATTGTACTCCTCACGCTCTGCGTGAGGGTTTTCCGCAGCGGTCCCGTCAGCACCTACATCAGGGGTAGAAGCAGGAGGAACATCACGCGGAGCGTGATGTGTACTTTGGGTCGTCTTTGTCAGATACCAGCGGCGGTCGCCGACGACTTCTCCGGTGGAATACGCCGCTCGCACTTCTGCGATCGCGGCGTCCGCTCCAAGTTGTCGCAGTGTCCATTCGGCGGCACCGTGGATGCCCGGGTCTGGGTCGTCCGCGTAGCGTTTGGCAAGGTCGGCGATGACTGCGGCCTGCTGTTCGGGTGACAGCAGTTTGGCCCGAGCAAATTCGCCGAGGCCAAGGATCAGGGATCGATGACGCGAGGCGTGGGCTGCGTTGACGGGCGGCACAGAGAGACTTGTCGGCGAGCCGGGGGTGTCAACCCCCGGATTGAGTTCTGACGCAGCATCAGGGGACTGACGTCCCCCGCTCGCCTGGTCATTGATCAATTGCGTGATCAGCGATTGAGGATCGACGCCATAGGTGGCCAGCCGATGCAGCACATAACTGCGGACACGTGGGTCAGGTTGATCCTGAAACAGCGGCCAGACTTTTTCCGGGGCGTTGAGACGCAGCAGGGCCGTCGCGGCAGCGGCCTGCCGCAAGGCGAGAGATTCTTTGGCGGCATCGGGAATGAGGGGACGGTGGAGAACGAGGGAGCAAAGCGGATTGTACTCATCACGCTCCGCCGTGATGGTCCGGGAGTCCTCGCCCTCACGGCGGAGCGTGAGGAGTACATTTGGGGCAACTGCGATTGCGAACGGACGCCACCCTTCCGCCAGAAGCGGCTTGAGTTGGTCGAGCACACTCTCGACTGGAACCGCCGTGAGCAACTTCGATTCGAACTCCACATCCGTTCGCCACAGGGCCGCGACCGTGGCGGGTGGTTCCAGTTCGGATAGCAATTTGATAAATCGCGGGTCTCCATGCAGGCTGGCGAAGTCGGCATCGGATTTCAATTGCTCGGCGTTGCTGTAGCCCTGCGCTACCAGTTGCCGCAGCAGTTCGAAGGTGCGGTCTGCAAGTTTTGCGGATTGAGCGGCATCCTTTGCTGACAGAGCCTGTGAGCACAACGCGGCAGCACACGCGACGTTGTACAGGTCGTCGGGGTTCTGACTCGAGGCGGTCACGGCAGATTCCAAGGTGGTCGATGCCTGTTCGAATTCTCCCAACCATGCCGAGACCTGAATCTGGACGTACGATTTGAAAGATGCTCCGGCATCCGTGGCGAGGTATTTTTCGAGGGATTCTTTGGCTTCACCTGGACGTCCCAGGCGGGCGAGTGTCAGTGTGCGATACTGGAGGACGGAAGGCGGCAGGCTGCCAGCCTGCCCCACGACGAAGTCCAGATCTGCGAGGGCGG
>JAYTAK010000217.1:0-4654 GCA_043737515.1 Candidatus Kuenenia sp.
GCAATCGTTAAAGTTTAACATCCGAAATCGTCGATTGAAGAGATACGAAGTGTCGTCGCGTTCAGCGCGGGCATTCATGCCGACTTTTCAATTCACCGGATTGACCGCAATGTTTCATCGTGTCATTGGCCTGAGTTCTGTTCTGCTGGTCTGTGTGGCGGGCTGCAGCCTTCACGGTCATCACAGTGCCGGTTGTTGCCAGCAGGGAAATCCGCATGGTCACAGACACGGCCATCCGGGGAGTCTCAACGCGACCTGCGGCACAGATGTGGCCTGTACATGCACTGCACCGCTGTATCCGGGCGATCAAAACTGCCACGGCAATTGCCTGAAACATCAACATCAAAGGCCAATACATCGCATGGCCACAGCGTTTCGCCGTTCGTCATCACAGTGGATGTCCGGTCCCCATGCAAATGGATGTGCGTGCGGATCGTGTGGCTCTGAATCGTATTTCAGCCAGCCGACGATGTGGGAACAGAATGCCTGCGGTCAGCCTTTGTGCGGTGGTCTGCAATCGTGTGGCTGCGATTCGTGTGCGACTTCGATGACAGGCGGCGTCTATGAAACACCTGGTCAGGGCTCAACCGGCTGCGGCTGCGGACAGCAGATGTCCACGAACGGAGCAATGTACATTCCGGAAGGAAGTGGGCCGTCTGGAAACACAGCAGAATATCCGATGATGAGCATTCCGGCAGACAATCAAAGTCAAACGGGACCCCGTTCGTTTGGCCCAACGTCTCCGCTTGAGGAGGCTCCGGCACCTCCGGGCGCCTTGAACGAAGATGGCGCGAAGCCACTGCCGACACCTCCGGCAGGTCAGAATCTGACACCGATGCCTCAGGATCTGACACCAGTGGATCCTCCGATGGAGTTTCCGAAAAACGCACCTGGCGAATTTGATCCGCTGCAGGAAGAAGCGGCTCCGGCCGCCGAAAAAGTCCTCGACCCTGTCAGCTACGAAGTGCCGCGACTGCCACCCATTCCAGTGCGAGCCCACTCGTCCGTCCAGCGCGGCGGACCTTAGCAGTGACAATCGATTGCGACAGATTCACTGCCGTTCCACACGCAGCGAATTGAAACCGTGAATTGCGAATGACGGCACAAATACCGCGTATCCGGCATGATCGTCGCTGCTGGCACAGTCGTGTTTGTTTTGCCTCAACCGCCAGCCAGATCGCGCCTTTGGGCGAATATTCCGGACAGTGATTCTGCGCAACGACGATAAGACCTTCCAGAACTCGCAAGTCTGCGCCTTCAGGAAAGTCTGTCCCATGAACGCCCGCGTTTTTTTGCTCGCACTGGTCACTGCTGCCTTCATGGCCATCTGGGATGCTGATCGTCCCGTCGCAGGTCGGACCACCGTAGCGCAATCAAAAATGCAGGACGCTGCTGCACCAACTGCAAATGCCGCAGTTGACAGTCTGCCGCTGGTCGTCGCCGAGCAGTCGCCGATGCGTCCGCAGGAGACGGCTGCAACGGATTCAGCATCGGCAGTCGGGACCAGCCAGGCCTTGATTCCGTTGCCGAAGAACCTGCAGCCCGGAACGTGGCAGGCGATCAGTCGCGATGGCGATACCTTCCGCATCACGATTGAACGCCGGAACAGTCTCTCCAGTTCCACAGTGACAGACGTGTTGCCGTCTGAAGAATCTGAAAAGAAATTCTGCGTCATTACGGCACCCGATGGAATTCGCTGGTGCTTCATCAAAGAGCATCCAAAGACCGCTGCACGGACTGACTAAAGCTAAGATTGCGTCAACATCGCTGCCTCGTGAAGAACGGTCGAATTTGCTGGCGATGAACTCCGAGCCACACTCATCGCGTTCACTTGCCCGATCCAGTTGAAAGCTCCACAATCCACGTTCGGTTGCGAATTTGTGAATTGTGTATTGTGACTCATCTGCGGGAGTTTTTCTGATGGCAAGTATCGTGCGGTGGTGTGTCGTTCTCATGGCTGCGATTGGAGCAGCCGCAGCACAGGCGGAGGATTTCTTCTTCAAAGACGGTGATGTCGTCGTGATGATCGGCGACAGTATTACAGAGCAGCATCTGTATTCCAATTACGTCGAGATGTGGACGGTCACACGTTTTCCGCACTGGAAGCTGACGTTTCGAAATGTCGGGATCGGCGGAGATCGTTCTGTCGGCGGCAATGCGAGGTTTTCGCGTGACGTACTGCGCCACAAGCCCACGGCGATGACCGTTGACTTCGGAATGAACGATGGCGGCTACGGTGGATTCAGCGAGGCCGTGTTTAAGCCGTATATGGATGGACTGCAGGGAATGGCGGATCAGGCAAAAGCTGCCAACATTCGCGTTGCCTGGGCGACGCCGCAACCACTGGACAACGGCGATCAGGGACCGACGGCGCTTGTCGGCTACAACCAGACCCTTGAGAAATTCTCAGACGGCGTGAAGGTGATCGCGGACAAGAACGGTGGCCTGTTCGTTGATCAGTTCCATCCTTACCTCGCAGCTCTGGACGGTGCTCGCGGCAAAGGGCCAAAGTACGAACGCATCACCGGCGGGGATGCCGTGCATCCCGGTCCGCCCGGGCAGGCTCTAATGGCCGCATCGATTCTGAAAGGTCTGCACTTCCCGTCACTCGTGTCGTCGGCTGTGATCGATGCGGCTGGCAGCAAGGAGGTTTCGGCGAAAAACTGTGCGATCGAAAACATCTCGGCAAAGGACGGCGGAATCAGCTTCTCACGCCTTGATGCCGCATTGCCATTCTTCCCGGCAGACGCGATGAGCATTCTGCCACATGCTCCGATTCTCGAAGAACTCAACGACTATCACCTGCAGGTCACAGGGCTTGCGGCGGCTTCGTATGAAGTCCGCATCGGCGGGACAAAGATCGCTCAATTGACGGCTCAGCAACTTTCGGACGGTACAAACCTCGCCCTGCCGGCATTGACGACCGGTCCGATCGCGGATCAGGTCAAAACAGTCCGTGAGGCGATTCAGAAGAAGAATCAGTTTCACCACGACGCAATCTTTCGCGGCATCGTGTTGTCCAATGTGCCTGGCTGGGTTTACTCCGCCGTGTCGCGTGAAAAACTTGAGGAAGCCAGGCAGGCTGCCGTCGCAGAACAACTGGCCAAGTTACCCGCCATGGATGCCGAAGTCGCTCAGGCACTGGCAATGAAAGCAAACGTGTTTGAGATCGTGCCGGTCAAATAACCGCATCGCCGGATATTGAAAAACCGCAACGTTGTGCGAGCCCCGATGGCGTGGATTTAAGGCGAGCGGGGGATGTTAATCCCCTGATATTCGTGGCGAACCCAAGCAAATCAGGGGACTTACGTCCCCCGCTCGCCATTGGAATTCCATAAGTCTACGCCATTGGGGTCAAGCCCGGCGGAAGCGTTGTCTCTGCCGGGGAACAGCAAAGCGTGCAGTCGGACGGGCCGCTCGATTTCCAAAATCGGAATCATCTGCCACAACTTCTGATGAGTCAGCAGTGATAAAATCTTCTCACGATGACAAAGCCTTCAACGTTAGCTGAGCAGAGTTGATGAACATCGCTGCATGGTGACGTAACACGCATGTCGGAAATCTCGCTCTGGTGTTGATTATCGCCCTATGGAGGCAGGCTCCGTAGTACCCGATACGGGTAGCAAAATCGTTCAACGCGATTCTGCAAACCAAATTCAACCCCCAGTGTTTAGCGGGCCATTTATTTTGAATGCGTCACAACTGTTTGCTGAACGCGGCACTGGTGTCCAGCGTGTAGTCTTCGCGGAAGACTTTTTCGAAATCATAGATGCCGAAAAAATCGTCTAGATGATCCTGAGGCGTCCGACGCATTTCACCGGATTCGATCATTTCGAAGACGATTTGACCGAAGTCGTCGGTCGATGTGACGCCCCAGTTCTTAAAGACGGCGATACTCAGCATCCCGAAATGCTGCAATGCCAGTTTCCGCAGTCCGTCGAGTAATTCCGGCCCGCTGATGTGGCCTGAAACTTCAGATCTGCGATCACGACCCAACTGTTCCTGCGTAAACCGCAATGCGGAGTACACAAACTTGAATGCGTTGGGGTGATAAGTACTTGAGCGAAGATGGCTGGCGGTGGAGCCCATTCGAAACGTCCTGAAAGGCGAGGGTGCCGAAAATCATCGTTTCTTAACAGTCGGGAGCG
Source organism: Candidatus Kuenenia sp. (assembly GCA_043737515.1). Classification (GTDB taxonomy): domain Bacteria; phylum Planctomycetota; class Planctomycetia; order Planctomycetales; family Planctomycetaceae; genus SXXK01. The sequence continues at coordinate 4,149 of JAYTAK010000217.1, forward strand.
ATTCTAAATCATTTGCGTCGCGGATAAAAGAGCCTCTTACGAATTTTCATCACCCTCGGCATCATCTGCCTGTGGGGTCTTCCCACCTCGCGAAATTACGGTGACTATATCGTTTTCTGCGGTCATAACGCGTCGGCCATCCCCAAAGACAACGACGAGTTTGCGGGCCAGCAGTTCCTGTGAGATGACCCGCCCCTGACCAGTCTTTGTGATCACCGTGGCCCCAATGGGGGGCAGTTCGCGGCGATGCTGCTCATAGGTGTCGTATTCGTAGCGCAGGCAGCACTTGAGACGTCCGCAGCGACCGGAAATCTTGTTCGGGTCGAGCGTGGCTTTTTGCAGTTTTGCCATTTTCATGGAGACCGCAGGCATTTCCTGCAGATGCGTGTTGCAGCATAGCGGTTTTCCACAGTCGCCATAGTCCGCCAGCAGCTTGGCTTCGTCGCGAATGCCGATCTGCCGCATTTCAATTCGCATATTGAAATCTCGTGCCATGCCTTTGACAA
>JAYTAK010000218.1:0-4652 GCA_043737515.1 Candidatus Kuenenia sp.
TTTCAGGTCAATTGGCTCAGGGAAAGGCGTTCGTTTGTTCTGCCGACTTCACTTTGCGAGGTTCACTCGTACCAGTTCTTTGTCGTTCCTGGCGAACACGCTTTTCATGGCAAACGCCGGGTGTGACCAGATTGTCATTCGTCGCTGGACCTGGCGAGTCGGCTCAACCAGTTCAGCCCGACTGATTTCCTTGTAACCAGACTCCGACAGATTCGCAATGATCAAGTCGCCCTGTTCGTTATGCAGGAAGTAACGATCACCCTGCGGCACGATAAACGCATTCCACCAGCGACCTTCGCCGGTGGCTTCTCGTGTTTCCCAGACCCGTTCGCCCGTTTCGGTCTTCAGACATCGTAACTGGCCGTAGCTGCAGATGCCGAAGATGTTGTCTTTGTTGACCACCGGAGTCGGCATGATGGAATGCAGCTTGTCCGTCTGTTGCTCGTTAACACCATTGCCTTTCCACAAAATGTCGGCATGGTCTGCACTCACTTTCAGCATGTGCGGCCCTTCGTAGAACGACGTCAGAAACAGGCGATCATCCAGTTTTCGCGGCATCGGCACGCAAAGTCCGTACCTGATCGCCCATGGTACTTCCCAGAGCACAGTTCCGGATTCCGGATCCAGTGACGAAACGGCTGATGGATGCCAGATGATCAGTTGTCGTCGTCCTGCGAATTCGTAAATCACGGGAGGACAATATCCGATGCCCGGATCTTCCAGTGATCGCCACAGTTCTTTTCCCGTCAACTTGTCGAAGCAGACCACAAGCCCGTTTTCCTTGCCGCCGACGAGCGTGATCAGCTTGTCGCCGTCGATCAGCGGTGATGCCGCCATGCCCCAGGACGGCAGCTCGGTCCCAAAATCTTTCTCAAAGGATTTCTGCCAGAGGATCGAACCGTCCTTCACGTTCATGCAGAACATGTGCCCGTGTGCTCCGATGAAGTAGACTCGCTCTCCATCGATCACCGGTGTCGCGCGAGGTCCGTGAGGATATGCAATCGCGTAACGCACGTAGTATTCGTGCTTCCACAACCGTTCGCCGGTCTCAGCATCGAAGCACAGCAAGCGCTCGAGTTCACCGTCTGCCACGCGATCGGTCAGGAACACACGTCCATCCGCGACCGCTGGCCCGGAATAGCCTTCGGCCACTTCAGCCGACCAGACGCGGGGAAGCAGTCCGTCCGTCGGGAACTTGTCCACGATCCCTTCTTCATGCCAGACACAGTCGCGCTGAGGTCCACCCCATTGAGGCCAGTCGTCGGCAGTGCCGGATGCGTTAAGCAACACGATTGCGGTACAAAGACAAATCGCAGCTTTGCAGTTTGAAACGACGAACTTCAGGACCCGCGGAATTGTTGACATAAGAATCACTTCGCATTCAGCACAGAAGAACCGTTCCGCAGATCATGATGGTGACGCATTCGAGAGCTTCGGGATCGCGGATACTGGAACTGTAACGCAGGCGGCAACCGAGTAACACCGGGGAACCGTGTCGTTTCCGATTGGGGAACAAATCAGGGGATTAACATCCCCCGCTCGCCTGAAGTCCACCATTCACAGGCATCGAATTGCAGCACCTCAAGGTTCGAGAGATTCGCGTCGCCCTGCGTCGCACGGAAATGTTCAACGTGGCTGAAATGTATCAGTCGGGCAGCAGCAGGTCAGAATCACGCAGGAATCGAACATCGCTTTGGCTATGATCACGGCTCAGCATGGTTTCATCATCGAGCCCATCGGCTGAAATGACGGGAATCATCTCCGTTGCACCATTCTGCGTGACACGGGCTGGCCCTTGGTCCGGGCCAAGATGCACTCGGTAATTGATCCCGGAAAACGACAACTGGTCACCCGGCAGGAGTGCTCCGCGAATAACGCGCTGCCCATTGACGCGCGTGCCATTCGTGCTGCCCAGGTCGCGGAGATAAAGCAGTCCATCCGTCTTTACCAGGACACAGTGCTGCTTTGAAATGCTGGTATGATCGATTACCAGATCACACAGTTTGTTACTGCGTCCGACGATCGTAATCGCGTTTTGAAGCGTAATCGGCGGTCCGCCTTGTTGTGGAATCAATTGAGCCAACATCGCGGCATACCCTGCGACGAACGAAAGAAAACCCCAAAGAGATCGGTCATCGCGCCAGTTTGAAGTCCCTTGGCAGCACTTTCAACCCTGTTTGAACAGGAATCGTGGCTACCGAGCCACTTTCAGTCACTGCAGCCTGTATCGCCCCGACCATCCTCAAAGTTGCGTGGCCTCGACGACCTGTGCTGAATGCAATGAAGGCCACCGGAGTTCACCAAGTCGAAAAAAGTGATGATTCCGCCAGACGGGAAGCCTTTCCCCAGGCTCGCAGGTTCATTAGACTCCGCAGTCACTGGCAGCTTACCGAGTCTTCGTGGCGTGCCATGAATGCGTGAAGTGAGTCGCGTCGAATACTCTTCGAAGTCGATTCGCTACGACGTATTCCGCAGGAATCAGGATGTTGTTGTCCGCTGTTATGGATGTCGGAAGGGAGTCTGATCGATGGCGTTTGAGCCACAACGGTTTATTCACGCTGCCAACATCCGGCTGGATGTTCCTGTCAGTGTTCAGACATCCGAAACTCTGACCGACGAACTGCGTTTTGCCTTTGAAGACGCCACTTTGCACGCTTTTGAGGAAGTGATCGAAGCGTCCGTCCTTCACGATGTGGATTTTCTGCTGTTGTCCGGCAACGTGTTTGTCGAGGCGGATCGCAGTCTTCGAGCGAGGCTGACTCTATTAAGAGGTGTCAGACGACTGGCGGAACACGATATTCAGGTCTTTGTGCTGCCGGGGGATTCAGATCCGCCTGAGGCATGGCGTGCAATTCCCGAGATGCCTGAAAACGTCGTCGTTTGTTACAGTTCAAACCCTGAACCTGAAGAGCTGTACGTCAAGGATCGTCTCGCCACGACACTGTCTTCGTCCATGTGGTTTGGCGAAGCGGATGGGTTTGGTATTCGCGTGCTGGCCAGGGGCACTGCTGGCATTCAGCCGTTTCGCATTGGTGTTGTGAGCAAAGCGAAATATGAAGAGGCGCGCCGGATGGCCGCGATGGCGGCATCTGCGTCAGACGAAACGCTCACAGCGTCGCTGCAGAACGTGGCATCTGGCGAACAAATGAACGGCCCACAATCGCCCGTCGAATCCGCCGACGATGAGTCCACTCGCGTCTGGCGTTCGATCGATGCCGAAGGCGGCGAAATTCCGCGCAAAGCTGACACAGGCCGGCGCAGCATCAAGCGATCTCTGGAGACTCTGGAAGCAGGCCCGTCTGACGCACATCCCTCGCTGGATCCAGGCTTCATGCGCTACGTCGATGAAATGCTGCACGACGGACAATTGAATTTTCTGGCACTGACTGGCGAACTCGCCCGCACGACACTGTGGAGGGACGAAGGTGTTGTTCATTGTCCCGGCACGACTCAGCCACGCAGTCAGATGGAAGCTTCCGGCGGCGCGTGCTCGCTGGTTGAAGTGTCGGAAACGGGCGAGATTCGCATTTCCTCGGTGGATTCTAGTTGTGTCGATTGGAAGCAGATTGAAGTCACCGTCGCATCGCAGACAAATCTGTCGTCCATCCTGCAGCAGATGAAGACCCTGTTGCTGGGACTGAAACCCGGAGCGGCAGACCGGATCTGGTCGGTGCAGTGGATTCTGCGCGGAGCATTGCCCGATTTACAGGAACTGGCGCGCAATGATCTGGACGTCGCGGCAGCCGTGGAACTCGATGAACTCAAACACGGCGGGCGCACGATTCGACTGTTGCACGAGATTCGATCACTTCCCAGCGCTTGGCCGCCGGGAGATCCGCCAACGTCGCTCGCCGATCAGTATCAACAAATCGCCGCACGGTCCCGCATCCTCTCCGACGATGCTCTGCAGACGCTGATCGATGCCAACAAAGAACTCACCTCCGGCTGGAAACAACGATTGACGTCGCTGCTGCCTTCGGTGGATCCGGAACAGATTCTGGCAAAGCTGAGAACCGACGGAGCGACCTGGTTTGCACCGGATTTCGGCCTCACCGAAGAGAACGATGATGAGTCCGGTGGCATGGATTCATATGAAGGCCTTGACGCAGAACAGGCTGCGTCAAGGACGAGGAAACTTTCGGGTGACCTCGACGAATCTACCGTCATCGATCCTGAATACACTGATGACGACGACGCGCAAGAGGACGAGTCAGATGACTAAGCGCGGGGTTGCAGGAAGACCGGTCTGACAAAGGAATTCGGCATGAAGCTGACGGAAATTGATATCGATCGCTTTCGCATCTGGCGCAATCTCTTGCTGCGCCTTGATCCGAAAGGATTGAATGTCATCTACGGTCCCAACGAGGCCGGTAAGACAACGCTGATGCGATTCATTCGATCGACGCTGTACGGCTACGAACCGCTGGCCACAGAACCGGCATTTCACCGACCGGATGCAGAACAGCCCTGGCGCGGAGCGGTACGCTGTGAGCACGGCGGTCGCACATGGCGCATTCATCGCCGCGCTGAACTTGCTGGTCGCGGTCGCCTGCGGATTTCCGGTGGTCAGGAAGGCGTCGAAAAAGACGCCGCGCTGGACAACATTCTGTCGGGAACAACGGAAGACGTTTATGCGGACATCTTTGCCGTAG
>JAYTAK010000219.1:0-4649 GCA_043737515.1 Candidatus Kuenenia sp.
AGGACTGGCGCACCAATAAGTGTCCCCTCGTGGCGGATGCTGCCAGCATCCGAACCGACGCTGGCAGCGTCGGCCACGATAGTTATTTCTGCGCCGGTCCTTAACTGGCTGCTGCCGCACGCCCGCGAAATTCAAAAAGTTCCGCCGGATGTGATGATCTTGCATTCCGGCAGTTTAGCCTTGAGCGCCGTCGCTCCATTGGCAGAGCAACCGGTATCGTGAACGTCCAGGACTTTAAGCGTCTTCATGGCGATCAGGGCTGCCAGGCCCTGGTCGGAAATCCCTTTATTGCCATGCAAGTGCAGTTCCTCAAGTGACTTATGGCCCTTGAAAAACACGTCTATGCCGGCATTGGTCAGGGCGTTGTTTCCGGCATTCAGGATCTTGAGATTTGGGAATGACTTGAAGACCGTTTTTATCTTGATGTGTTCGACCAGACCGGCTTGATACACGTTGAGATTCTCTAATGAAGCTATGCCCTTGATGTTGATGAAACCGTCGAGTCCGAAAGCTGTTTCACCCACATTCAGCAACTTCAGTCCGGAACCGCTGTATCCCTGGAACCCGGCTCCGGTGACCCCACAGAATGGAACCTGCAGGGCTTCCAGCAATTCGAACTGCCGGATGGTCGCCAATGATGCATTGGAAATCCGTGTTCGGGACAACATCAGATCCTTGATCGGCAGTGATGAGATCGCAGCGATCGTCGAATCGTCGGCTGGCGTCGATGCCAGATTCAGCACGTGAAGATTCGTAAACCGACTCATTGGTGCCCCGGCTGCCGAGCTGATGGCCGTGAATGACAAATCGAGAGATTCCAGATTTGACAGAGTCGTCAGGTTTCCCACGACGACATCATTTGTCTTTGTCCCTGAGAGTCCCAGCACCTTCAGAGAGGTGGCCTGACCCAGAACGGAAAGGTCTTCCGGAAGCAGAGTCGCGCTAGTGAGCGTGAGAGACGTCAGGTTCTCCATCGCGGCGAGATACCCCAGTCCCGTGCGCGACACCGGTTCGCCGTGTAGTTCCAGCTCAGTGATCGCTGATGCCGATTCGGGGCGCGATGTGACACGGGCAAGTGCCGCATCGGTAATCTGCCGAGGTTGGAGGCTCCTGAACTCGGCCAGCAACTCTTCCGGTGTTGGAGGCTGAGGCGGCGGAGTCTGGATCACGGGGGCAACCGGCGGCGCAGAAGCTGTTGACGGCGGAGTTGTTTCCGTTACCGTCGATTTTACGTCATCCACAACGGACCCCACCTGATCGCAGCCGCACGCTGTCAGAAAGGCCAGAGTCAGGATCAAATGAATTTTTCTCTCGAACCACACATAGAAACGTTGCATCGTTGTCTCTCCAGTTAAAATAAAAAATACCGAAAACAAGTCAGCATTCTGCCGAGTCTCGATTCGCAGAACAAGTCGATAGCTGAAAACATGTCCGCTTCAGCTCAAAATCGACTAGGAAGCGGCGTTACTCGTCCAGCGTGGCACGGCTGACGTCGAGGGCCACGAATCTCAGCAATTCTGAATCGCTCATCTCTGTCAGCATCGTTTCGCTGCCTTCACCGAGTACGTCGTCCGCGAGTTCCTGCTTGTTGCGAATCATCTGATCGATGCGTTCTTCCAGAGTTCCCTTGCAGACAAACTTGTGAACCAGCACGTTACGCTTCTGGCCGATACGATAGGCTCGGTCGGTAGCCTGATTTTCCACCGCCGGATTCCACCAGCGGTCGAAGTGGATCACATGCGAGGCAGCGGTGAGGTTCAGTCCCGTGCCACCCGCTTTGACGGAAATCACAAAGAATGGAACGTCGTCCCGCTCCTGAAACTGCTTCACCAGACCTTGTCTCTTTGCGACTGCCACACCGCCGTGCAGCACCAGACCGGGCTTTCGAAACTCCGCCGCAAGGAACTCAGACAACGGTTCGCACATTGATTGAAACTGAGTGAACACCAGCACTTTTTCCTGACGTTCACAGATCGGTTCGCAAACGCTGCGGAGACTCTGAAACTTGCCGCTTTCCGCAGGATCAAATGCTTTCTGATCCAGGAACTGATCGGGATGATTGCACAACTGCTTCAACCGCATGAGCATCGACAACACCAGTCCGCGACGCTGGATGCCGTCGGCCTCCTGCAGTTGTTTTGCGACGTCCGCGACGAGTTGTTCGTACAACACAGCCTGCTTCTTCGACAGCCCGCATTCGACTTTCACTTCCGTCTTGTCCGGAAGATCGGGCACGATATTCGGATCAGTCTTCATCCGCCGCAGAATATACGGACGCACCAGTTTTCGCAGAGCCGAAACGGCACCGGAGTCCTGCTGCTTCGTCATCTGCTTCACAAAATCGCGAAACTGTTTCACCGATCCCAGCAGGCCCGGCACGCAGAAATCAAATAACGACCACAGATCACCCAGTTGATTTTCCACAGGCGTCCCGGTCAGTGCGATGCGTCCTGACGCTTTCAGTTTACGCACCGATTTTGATTGCGCCGAACCGGCATTCTTGATCGCCTGAGCTTCGTCCAGGACGACCATTCGCCAATGCACGTCGGTCGGCCATGTCGAACGACGGATCAATGTATAGGTCGTGACCACGACATCGAACCCGGCCAGTTCCGTCGCCGGTTTCTTCCCGATTTTGTCCAGAGTCGCTGCATCACATTCCGATCGATGCGCCAGAAACACTTTCAACTGCGGCGCGAATCTGTCCAGTTCCTGCTTCCAGTTTCCAATCAGCGATGCGGGAACGATCAGCAGAAACGGAGCGTCGCCGTCGCCTGAACTCGCTCGGCGATTCTTTGTCGCGGGCTGAGCTTTTCTGGCCTCCTTGAGCTGCAGGATCAGATCGATCACCTGAATCGTTTTGCCCAGTCCCATGTCATCGGCAAGGCACGCCCCAAGTCCCAGTTGATTCATAAACCACAGCCAACGGACGCCGTCCGCCTGATACGGTCGCAGCGTCGCATTCAATCCGCTGCCCGGATCGCAGCCGACGATGCCGTGCGGGTCGCGGATCTGCTGCAGAATCTCCGCGAGCCACGCGCCGGACATGACCGACGACCATTCCCGTGTTTCGTCATCAACGGAGTCAGACGTTTGCAACTGCGTCCCTGCGAGCAGGCGCATGCCGTCCAGAAACGAAATACCGTCCGCGTGTTCCTGCTGCAACTCCTTCCATTGCGCAAGTGCCTGCTTCAGTTTTTGCTGATCGACTTCAACCCATTTGCCGCGGAGTAACGTCAGTCCATCGGTCGCTGCGAGCAACTGCTTTCGCTCTGCATCCGTGAGCGGCGTGCCATCGACGGCCAGGTTCGCTGAGAAATCCAGCAGACTGTCCAGCCCGACGGCACTGGCTCGCTGATCGCCTATGCGGACCTGCACCTGCGGCCGAGTGACTCGGCGTGACTTCCACCAGTCCGGAACCCGGACGCTCAATCCGGCTTCTTCCATCACCGCGACGTCGTTCAGAAATCGATACGCCTGCGATACGGGCCACGCCTGTGGCTGAAAGATGGCCCGCGACGTCAGCATCTCGCCTACGACCTGACTGCGACTCGCCGCCGCACGCACCGGCACGAGCAGCTCGGTGAGCTTGGCCTGATCACGTTCTGCGGCATACTGTCGCAGCGCTTCACCGAGCGGCAGATGCTGCACCTGCGACTTCGCCGACAATCGATGCGCATAGGTTGCGAGAAACGCGAACGGCCGGTCAGGATCTCGTTTGTTTTCCGCCAGATGAAAGGTGACTCGACCCAGCAGATGCGCTTCCGGGTTCAGCTTCAGCAGCAACCCGCGGCATCCGCCTTCGATGTCATGGGCGCGTTGCAGAAATCCCGCGAGCAGTTCGGTCCACAGAGTCCGGAGCAACTCATTCGTCAGGAATTCCAGTCCGCGCATCGGCGGCGCGTCGGCAACCAGGACGGCGAGCGCCAGTTCATCGGGCGGTGCAATCTTCGCCCCGCTGCTCGTGGGCGTCGAAGCCGATTTACCCGACTTCGCCGCCTTCTCCAACGCAGCGAAAAGCTCATCATCCAGTTGCGAGACGGACTTCAGAAATCGTTGCGCCCAGTTGCGCCAAAACACAAACGTCAGCGGCAGCGGGACCTTGCTGTGAATGCCCGCTAAACACAACAACCCGCTCGCCGTCGAGGTACTGAACGCATCGAGCAACTCGGCAGAGACTGAGTCATCAATCGCAATGCCCGGTAACGCATCGTCCTGCGCATGGGTTTCCGGCTCACAGACAATTCGCCCCGATGGCGTGATGGAGATGGCAAGTTGCATGAAAGATTCAGTATGGATTATTGGGGGAAAGTGGCAGGGTTGCCGCCGAATGGTCATGGTGCCCAGGCACTCTTGCTTTGATGGATCGGGTGGCCGGGGCTGGACTGAGCGGAGCGAAGGAAGCCCCGTGGTTTCGGGCTAGCCCTCCACCCGGTTCACCAACCGACGCCGAAGGCAAATTCATTCCCATGTCCCAATTGGAGCAGTCTATACTCCGCGCGGCCAGGACTGAGGGAAGTGTTGTTGAGTGAGCCGCAAGGCGCTAGCGGTCTGTTGATTTAGTCGCTTTATCAGCCGCCGGGCGTTAGCCCCCGGTTGTTTTTGGCGTGTTTTTGCAAGTAAAACCGGACGCTAACGCGTTCCGGCTG
>JAYTAK010000220.1:0-4648 GCA_043737515.1 Candidatus Kuenenia sp.
CACCGGAAACGTCCAGTTATCGACGACAAAATTGTTCCACTGCATACCGCCGTTTTTCACATTGTCCAGTGCCGAAGTAAACATCAGACAACGCCCCTGTCCAACCATGCGTTCCATGAGTGCAGGTCGATCTCCCGGACCCGTGAATCCCAGCAGCGTTGTCGATGACGGATCGGCATCGACGGCCCAGCAGCGATCAAACGCCGCGCGGGATAACTGGACTCGCGCCGATTCGTCCTGAGCGAACTCACGAGTTATGGGATGCTGTTCCGTGATTATTTTCAAATGTCCCGGATCTGTGTTGAAATTCACAAAACGCAGCGGTGTGCCGGGAAGCAGTTCCTTCGCGGGACTCACCATCCACGCACCTGGCTGAATCCTGTTGGAACCAGCAACGACGAACACACCGCCGCCCGCGTGCGCTAGATTTCGCAGACTTTCCCACAACTGTTCCTCCGGACGCTGGCAATTGACCAGCATCACGACATCAAAGTCTGACAATGTCTGCTGACCGGCCTGAGCCGTCGTCACGCTGGTCACTTCGCAGTACCGGATTCCCTGTTGCTCAAGGATTTCAGGCTGCAAAGCGCTTCGAAGGAACATGCTTTCTTCCATCTGGTCGGCCACCAGCAGAACCTTCGGTCTGGTACGCACACCGCAGGTGAACGAACGAACGTTATCTTCAGGCAAAGGATCCTCGGACGTCAGACGTACAATTCCCTCCACAAACGGCTGCGTGCCTGTCACACGCAGAGTCATTTGAACCTGAGCTGCTCCGTTTTCGATCTTCACGATCTGTGGCGCACCCGTGCGGGTCTCAACGCCGTTTTCCAGGAGTAATGTTTCCACTGTGGTCATCGTCGGGCCTCCTGAAGTGGAGGATACGGTCATGGTTATTTGGACGTCACGACCTGCAACACTCGTTTCTTCTGTCAAAGTCAGGTGCGAGATCGCTGCATTGATCGGCTGCGGGACTGCAACGTCCACCAGATAAACCTGCAGCCAGTTTGCCGCCTTGAGCGCATCAGACAAGCCGCTCTCATCCGGTTCACGCCATGCGGTCTTTGAAAAATCAGTCAGCACGTAGATTTCGCGTGCGTGCGTATCGGAATCGCCGCCAGTACCCTGTCGTTCCTGATCCTGTAAACGGTCATCGATCTGAAACTGAATTGCAGCCTTGAGACGACGATTAATGGGTTCCGGTATCGTCGTGGTTTCCAGGGTATCCAGCCGCGCTGCGGCTCCGGCAAGGTCGGCCTGGAACACAATATCATCGTCTGCGTTCAGTCCGGAAACCGCCGCGCGACTGCCGGCTGGAAATCGTCCGAGATGTTCACGAATCACCGTGCGGGCCTGTTCGAGCCGCGTCTTGTTCTCCAGGCGATAGTTCATGCTCACGCTGGTATCGACCAGAAACACGGCCGCGATGGGAACTTCTTCGGTGGCCTCATTTCGCGGCGCAGAGAGTTCAGCCCGCACCCGCAGTCCCCACGGGATTCCCACCGCAATCATCGCCGCGAGGGCGCCTGACACGACACACCATAATCGCAGCCTGGCACGCCGGTCCTTCAGATCAAATGACGCCGCACGCCGCAACGCCGCACGCTGTGTGAGCCAGAAGTAGGCTGCGATACTGGCAGTTGCCGTCAGAGCCAGAATCATACATTCCCACCACCGCAGACCGTAACGAGCTGCTGGCAGCGACGGTCTGGCAATCGCCAACACCAGCACGGCAATCAACAGTGTTCGCAGGATCAGTAATAACAGATGACGCAACTGCATCCGCCGCGAATTGGAAATCTTCCGCGTACGCAGCAATCGCAACGCCGGAAATTCAATGCGTTTTGGTTTCGCCCGCATGATCATGTGCAGGATCACCGGCAACGCGGCCAGCCCCAGGCCAAAGAGCAGACTGGCATTAATCAGCGACATTCGGCACTTTCCCTGACAATCGGAGCCGGTTCACGTTCCTGCGAGAATCGTCCGTGCTCCAGAAAACATTTCACCGCCGCGATCGCCGTATCGTCATTCATCAAAAACGAATGGATTTTCGGGATGCGCAGAAAGTCGGAAGCCCCTGCCAGCCTGGCGCTGGAAATCGTCACCGTCCCGTCGTTGTCACCAGGCAGCAGTGGATTGAATCCTCGATCGTCGCCCTTGCCACCCGCGATAATGCCGAACTCAAAACCTGGTACTGGCAGCGTCGCGATCGTGCCATTTTGATCCGTCACCAACTCCTGCCCCGCCGGACCATACACAGTTCGGAAAATCATATTTCGCTTCAGCATGTCTGCCAGTTCCGCGCCGCTGTTCGGGGTACCCAGCATCACCATGCGGTGAATGCGAGGATCACGATGATCCTGCAAATAACGTCGCACCACCAGCCCGCCCATGCTGTGAACCACAAAGCTGATGCTTGAAACGTCGGTCAGTGATTCAATGAGGGAATGCAGAAAGCCAGCCGACTGTTCAATGGGCACTCGCGTACTGGGATATTCAAACGGCACATGGACGAAACCTTCCTTTGGCATGGCATCAAGAATCGGCCGCATGGATCTTGAAGACCGACCGATGCCATGCAGATAAATCACGGCGTGCCCTGTGTCCGGCTTCAAGTCATTCGCCGTTCGAATCTGCTTGAGAGCTTTCTCGCAGTCTTCGATTGTGCCCGATTGATAACGCCGATTGTGTTTGTCGAGCAACCTGCAATGCCCGGTGAAGACGTGCCGCTGAATCCTGAAACCCTGAAAGTAGCAGACATCGCCCCAGAACTGCATCCCGCCCAGCGTCGGGGCTCCCGGTTGAGGTGCCTCAGTGTCAGTCATTTCCGCATCCTCAACTTCGTCAGCGATTGAACCTGGCTGCGATTCCTCAGCCTGACTTCGGCGCAAACCGCAGATGACCCCGACGCCCAATGCGAACGCAAGTTGTTCAATGATATCACGTCTGGTCGTCATATCGCACTCCGCACAATGAGGCGCACTGCACTGGCCGTAAGAAGTATATGCAGAGGAGCACGATCCTTGAAGGCTGACATGTCGTAAGATTCTCATTCGCACGCAACGGCGTATCGTTGCAGGGTTCTGATGGCTGTACTCACCGAATTGATTGCTCGCACCGCATATCACGCTGAAACAAGCGGAAGAAGGTCACTGGAATGATGCTGCGGTGCGGAGTACGCTGTGTCATCATGCGTGCAGAAATACTCGCCTTAATTTATTGCCTCGTCATCGTATGTGTGCGCAACATATGCCGCAGCCGTTATCGCAACTCGTGTTCGTCTATGGATCGCTGAAACGCGGTTACGCTCTGCACGCGCTGTTGCAGGGGCAGTTGTGCCTTGGTCACGCGATGACTCAGCCGTTGTATCGGATGTTTGATCTGGGATCGTATCCGGGGCTCGTGGAATGGCCCGAGGGACTTGCGATTCGCGGTGAGGTCTATCAAGTGGACTGTGAATGTCTGTGTCGCCTTGATGCAGCGGAAGGCGTTGCAGAAAGACATTACGCGCGTCGCAGAATCCTGCTTCAGGCGGAATTTGAAAGCAACGACGTGCATGCATGGTTCTGGCTGAATGCAGTGCGAGGTTTAAGAGACTGCGGGTCGGAGTGGCCGTAAGAGCCCGCGGAGAATTCACCTTGTCAATGCGCCACGTTGAATGGCGAAGTCCGAAATCCGAATGTCGAAATCCGAAACAAATCCGAAGCAGGAAATTCAAAACATCCTGATTGGCCAGCTTTTTTGATTGGGATTTATACCCCGCGCGGCCAGGACAGAGGGACGTATTGTTGAGTGAGCCGCACGGCGCTAGCTGCGGGTTGTGCATTCGGTCAGCACCGGCGGCTAGCGCCTTGCCGCTCACAAAACCTCAAATCTGACCGCGCGGAGTATAGAATGTCCTTCGAACTGCGTGTTTCGGATTTCGTGTTTCGTGTTTCGAATTTGTTTCGGATTTCGTGTTTCGGATTTCGTATTTTGCACGTCCATTCGGTCCAATTGAAAAAGTTATGCTTTTTCAGTTCGTAACCAGCGTTCATGCCGATCGGGGAGAGCATAACCATCGCCAGAATTGGCGGAATCTGCGGGTTGCGAACCATTGAATTCGGCCTTTGATGCGTGCTTTTTCAGCCATTCGGCACAGGATGCCGGAGCGACATCGGGTTTTGAAAATCCCCAAAAAAATGGGCGCAGATCAGATTGCCATCGTCTTGACGGGCGCGGACTGCGGCGGCTATCACTTCCCGACGATCGTCCCGAAGTCGCGCCAATACCAGGCAGGCAGATGGACGAACACAGACGACTCGGATCAGTTCCAACACGAAGCTCCGGAAATGGATTCCGGACTCGGATCGAGTCCCACAAAACTAAATCATGGTCCGCACCGGAAATGACCGGTACGGAGATTATGGATGATCGCTGGTCAGGACTGGGAAGTTCTGTCGAGTATTCCTGAAGGAGGATCCAAAAGTGCATAAGGCCATCGGACTTATCACCTGTGCTTCGGTGATGGCTGTGTCGCTGTATTTGTTCAGCGGCAGCGATTCCTCACGAACGCTGTCAGCCCAGACCGACTCCGAAAACGGAGAAGGCTACGGAGCTGTCGCCAGACGATTTCTTCAGGACGCTCGGGAGCAGGCGGAGAAAGGCA
>JAYTAK010000221.1:0-10693 GCA_043737515.1 Candidatus Kuenenia sp.
CGGAATCGAGGACTCACTTCGTCCAACTCCGGATCGAGAAACTGGTAAAGCAACCTTCGAGCCGAGCCGACTTCGGATTGATACTGCAGGGTGGTTCCGTTCTGGCGATACTGTTCTGCAATCTGCTCCCATTCGTCCAGCAGATCCTGACAGCGTTTGAAAACATTGTCCTTCAACTGCTGACGTTCTAAAGCACTTCGATCTTTGTTGTGCTCTTCTGCTCGTTCAGCCATCAGGTTGGAGATCCACGTCAAATCCTGACGCTTTGACAGAATCTGAGTCGCTCCTTTCGGAGGCGTCATTTGGGCCAACCCATGTCTGGCCAATGCAACCACGGTTGCAGCGAGCCCCCGATCCATCGCTCGCGGACTAAACGGAGTCACACTGGTTGCTTCGACATTGCGATAAAATGATTCATGATAGACCCCGAAGCGTTCATAGTGAGAACGGTCACGAGGCCTGTTCAGATTCAGGATGGTCACCACAAGCCCCGGCTTTGTGTGGTCACGACCGACTCGGCTGGAGGCCTGAATATATTCCGAACTTGTCTTCGGCTGACCATAGACGACCATCAATCCAAGTCGCGTGATGTCCAGACCGACGGAAATCATGTTCGTCGCCAGCGCGATATCGACGGACTCTTTCTCTTTTGGTCCAAAAACCTTCTCCAAGCGCCTTTTTGAATCCGCAACCTTGTCCGTGCTGACGCGGCTTGTCAACTCAAGCACTTCCTTGAGCGGCCCGCGATTCATGAACATGCCCGCAGATTCCCCGATTCGCATTCTTTCGCCAAAACCAACCAGCGAATTGCTCACTTCGTCCTCAACAAGGCGACGAGCACCGCCGAGTTCCCGCAGGCTGTTGAAGTAGCCGAGCAGCGTCATGTAAGGATCGGCAGGGTTCTGCTTCTCGTCCTTGTTCACCGTGTATAACCTTTGCGCTGCTGCCATCAACGCCAGACACGTCCGCAAGAACACTCTCTTTGGACTTCTCCCTTGACCTGTCACGCCGAGATACATGCGAGCGTTCGACTGGCTTGGAGAAACGGTTCGTGCGAAAAATGAATCACGGCGATTCGGACCGGGTGGCGGAAAGATGTCAACGCGGTCACGATTGAATAAAGCTCGAATCTGACTCTCGGCGCGTCGCACCGTCGCAGTGGATGCGACGATTTTAGGGCGAAACTTATGGCTGCCGGTACCGCTCGTGCAGAGCTGATCAAGGGCAGTCTCGTACAGTCCTGCGATGGTGCCCAACGGACCTGAGATCAGATGCAATTCGTCTTGAATGATCAACTCCGGCGGCGGCAAATGCCCGTCGGGAATTGGAATACCGCCCATTTGGTTGCAAGGGCCGTAGAATCCCGAATCATCATATCGATCCACCTTGCCGAAGAATCCCCCGACCTGACCGGTCCACGGCATCGCCGCAAACTTGTCCACCGTCGCAATCATAAAGCACGGCAGTCGTCGATAGATCGGTTCATCAACAGCGACGATGGGCAGTCTCCGCCGATTCGCCCCTGAGAATTCACAATCGCGATTAACGCAAATGACTCTCAGGTCATTCGGTTCGTCGTTGTTTGGAACCATGCGGAACGACACGTTTTTGAACTTGGTGTTGCACCAGGGGCAGTTTTCCAGCGGAATAGGCGAAGGCTTCCGGTCGTCGTTCTGGAACGCTATCGTCTTTGAACGGGCTGATTTGTCGTTGTTGTCACCCTTTCGACCCATCACGTTCGGCGTTGCTGCCTGTCCAACCCAGAGTGCAATCTCGAAAGGCCATCGCCCCAGCTTTTCAACGTCCTGCTCACGAAGCAATTCCATCGCACAAATCAAAGCCGCCGCTCGACCCAACTGATCCAAAGTCAGCAGCCGCAGTGTGTACCGCATCAGCACTGTCAATCCGCAGGATTGAATGCCGGGATTGCTCAGGCGACGGTGAAACAACGTGAATGCAGCCAGACCAAGATACGCCTCAGTCTTGCCACCGCCGGTTGGAAAGAACAGCAAGTCGACCGTAGAGCGATCTGGGGATTCCGGGTTGACGATGCCTTCCAGATTCATCAACTGAAACGCCAACTGAAACGGCCGCCATTCGGGGATAATCTCCGCTTCGGACCTACCGCCGGATTGACTGAGGCGTTTTTTGGCCTGCATGGCCATCGCCTTGTTCGCCAGACGAAATGCCTCAAGCACTATTGGCGAATCGAGCAGTTTGATTCCTCGTTCAATTCGAGACGCAGCAACACGCGCACGTTGCAGGAGTGCTTCCGCAGTTTCCAGCCTCCGACCGGCAAGACTCTGCAGAATGCTCTGCTGGCTTTCAATCCATTTGCGATACGACGTTACAAAAGGCTGTAGTGAAGCAGCGGCTTCAGCACCATCTCTCAGAATTGAAAGTGCCGCCATCTGAAGCACGACTCGCTCCATGGGAGGAACCGTCGTGCGTTCGACCTCGGCCTGCGGAATCCAGCATGTCCGGACGCTGAAGCAGTTTTCCTCGACGACTGTGCTTGTCGTCGACAGATTATGGCCGACGGCAAATTCAAAGCAGTCGCGAAACTGCAGGTCAGCAATCCGAAGATCGGGATCTGAGCTGTCCAGAGCATGGACGTCGGCCCGAGCGACGAAACCTGCACCGCACGTCACCGTCAGTTGTGCCTGAAACGCAAACGCCGTGTCACGGGTTTCATCGGCGGCGACTTTCCGGTGATTGACAAGGAAGACGGAAACACTTTGGCAAGGTCGACCGTATGCTTCGGTATGTTTCACCCCAACCAGACTGCGTCCGGTCACACTGATTCGCATGCCGTCGCTACCGGGAATCGGAATATCTGCTCGCCAGCGTTCTTTGTGTTCGATGGCAACGTTGAGCGTCTTTTGCTGAGGCTTTCGCAGCCAGGCATTTGGCTGATTCGGTTCCGGTTCCAACGGTTGATAGTCGCCCCATTCCACCGTGACCTGCAACTGCGACGCCTCGGTCGGCAGCAGAACGCTGAGCCCCATTGACGATGGAAACCGAGTTTTGCTGGCAGCAGCTTTTTCCGGAGCTGTATCGTCGTCGGTTCCGCCACGTTCACCTGCCCCGTCAATGTCATCACCGGCGTCTTCGTCATTCGCCTGACTCTCGCCTGCGTCGAACGGGACCAGAAACCCAGTCAGGTACCAACGCGAAGGATGCTGAGGCAGAGTTTCCGCTGCATCGCCAATTCCATCATGAGGCCCCACCAAATCCAGCTGCAAAGCTGCAACAAGCTGCGCTCGAACATCGGCTGGCGTCATGTAGGAACTTTCAGATCAGAGCAAATGCAGCAATGCCGGCTTCCGATACGATGAGAGACGAAATCGCGCGGTACCGGGGGCGGGAACGAACCGCAGCATACAGTTAAGCGTGAACTTATCAATGTTCCGCCATAAGGCCCAATCGCTGATATCGCACTCGCTCGATGGCTTTGCTCAGCTCATCGGGAATGATCTCTTCCCTACAGCCACTGCAGGCTTGCCAATGTGCGTTTGCAATTTCAATATCGCCACCGGGGATATTGAGTGGCACGGACATGACAAACGCACCTGATTTGTCATCCAGCGTCTGCTGTCCACAGATGGGGCACATATGTCGCATTTTGTTCTGTACCTGTTAGCGGTTGAGTTGTGACGACAGGACCAGCAGCGTTTAATCAGTATCTTGTGATTTCCAAAAGGTCACTTTGATATAGAAACGCGCGCAGATTCCGTTCAGTGAATTCTCATCCCCAAAATCCCGCCGGTCTCGGACGCGTCCGTAATCTCCACCGGGTTTCGATATCGAGACGGATCGAATGTTTTCGAAAACTCGGCCGAACCAAGTTGATCCGAATTGATGCAGATAATGTACTGAAATCCAATCAGCTCTGCTTGCTGAGCACCAATCTCGATGGCCCTCGCAACCTGACGACTATCCATTCCATCAAACAAGTGGCTGTCATGGATCAGAAAACCCGGTCCAGCATTGCGTTTGGTCCAAAGCACAGCAAGCATCATGTCGAAGCAGAAAATTTGCATGTTGCGAATTCCTTTGCTTTCCTTGCCCTCAACGACAACAGAAAACTCTGGTCCATTGTCTTTGGGCTCAATGACCAGACTGCCTTCGTGGTCAGAGATTTGCTTCGAGAACTCTTCAAAAATGATGATGGATTCGTTCAATCGGTCCGACTTCTCCTCCAAATCTGCGGTTAAGCGCTTCCTGATCTGGGCTCTTTCGATCGTCAACTCTGTCGTTTCCGAATCAAGTTGCCTTGCCAACTCAACTTTCTTTTTCAGTTCCTCAACGGTGGCCTGATGCCGGGACAGTTCCTCCTGAAGTTTTGAAAACTGATCCAGCGCTCCGTGACTGTCCAAAGTATTCATGATCTCCCGACGACGGGAATCAACTCGTTGCATTTCCTCGTCCCGCCGTCCGATGGCCGTCTGGGCCTCATCGATTTCGCCCTGCAGGTGAACTCTTCGGTTTCGAATGATGGCTGCGTGAAACTTCCGCACATCTTCGATTCGTTTGGTCACCAGTCCGGGCAATACGATTCCGGCCTCGCGATAGACACTTTCAATTTGCGATTCTTGTGGAGATTGCTCATTTTCCAGTTGGCTCGATAAAGAACTCACGCGTTCCATGTCGAGTGTGTTGCGTGTGGACAAATCGGAAATGTAAATCGCCAGCGACGATGCTTCTTTTTCCAGCTCGTGATACTCTGGCAGCACTTGGAATGCACTGAGTTCTTGCTTGAGGCGGGACGTTTCACGCTCCGCGACTGCAAGCCTGGTGCGCAACTCACCAATGTTGCCAATCAGCGCACCCAATGCACCGTCCTTCGCCTCCTTTTTCAACACCGTCAGTGATTTCTCTTTCAGTCGCACTTTCTGCAGCGCATGTGGAATCTTCCAGTCAAGTTCCAGCAGATACGAGAGATTCGTCTGCACATCCCAGTTCTGTTGATCTGATGATTGCTTCTGCGCTTCCTGAAACGCTCCGCTGGATTCTCGTCGAACAAAGTAGGTGATCATCGAGCGAAATCCCGGACCGTACGCTTCGATTCCTTCGGGCAGACCGAACATTTGCGAACCCAGCACTTTCCGCCAGTTCGTATTGCTGATTCGGTATTCACCTGATTGCTTGTGCAGCTTTGGTTTCGTGGGCCATTCTGCAAAGTCGCCATCGACAACGATCCGACTAGTGTCCTGACCCGATCGTGTTGCCAATGTGCGCGCACCGCCGAGATCAAACGACATGCTGAAATCGTATTTCAATAAGGATTCAGTGCGGAAAATCGAGTCGGGGTCGCAATTTGATCCCAACAGAAAATCGATAATCCGAACCAGGCTGGACTTACCCGAACCATTGCGAGTCTGCCGACTTGTCGCTCCCTTGCTTTTTTCCGCGACGATCAGATTCAGACCAGGCCTCAGTTTCACTGGCTTGAAAGTCGAAAGCGAGCTGGATATCTGGTGGATCACTTGGCTACCTCACGGCGGCGCAGTCGGTTGCCTGTCTGTTCAACTGCATCAATCGAATACAACATTGCCAATGCGAGCGTAAACCAATCAAAAGTAAGCCGCGTGGTTCGTGCTTTGTTCAAATTCTGATAGTCCAGCCACAGATTTGTGACAGACATTGGTTCGTCCAGCAAGCGAACGATATCAGCACCAATCGCAATCAGCGATCGTTCAATGGGCAGGTGTTTTGTCGGAAGGATCATGTTGCCTCCGGCACGTTTTCAAAAATGTCGCAGCTGTGGAAGTAGTAAGAGAGTATTGCTGTCACTGCGGCCACTTGCCGCGGAGTCGTGAAGTGGTTCCCGCCAGCAAAATTCCACAGTACATGAAATATATCATCTGGCCCCATGCCAGATTCCCTCACTGCAGCATATTTCCGGCGAAACCCTTCGGCAATCGCTTCCCCAGTTTCGACGTTCGTGACACCTTCAAGATATGTTTCGACCATCCTGTGTTTGGACCGTCCTATTCGTAACAAATCCTGGTTCTCGCTTGCCAACTGGTTGTACTCAAGTTTCTGTGGGTCCGGAATCTCGAGATCACCCAGAGCTGGTGCCTCCCGTCCGAATTCGGTCAAATAGGCAATCACCTCCCGTATTGCGGGCATTTGCAATTGTTCGACATTTTCGACCGTCGGGCCGGGCCCGAACAAATCTTCCAGTTGTGCAACTTCCAGCTTTGCCAATTCTTTCCAAATGCTTTCAAATGTCCAGCATTCAATTTCGATCCCAGAATTGTCTTGCCGCAACGTCATCAGTAACGGTCCGATATCCTTGGTAAGTCCTTCGTCGTTGTGGACAAAAATAAAAACCTTTAAGTCAACGCCTCTGTTCCGAAGGGTATTCATGGCGGAAATGAAATCGCCCTTGATTTTGTCCCCAAGAGAACCGGCAGTTTGTTCACGCGGCGCATTCACGGCAACGACCGCCGCTCGACTCAAGATGATGCCATCAAGCCCACCGTCGCCCTGAGTCAGTCGAATATTCTCGTAGTCGCCGAGATAACTTAACGTCAGTATTTGGCCAATCCAGCTTTGAAACTCCTGGCGTTTCAGCTTGAGATACTTGTTCTCAGCGGCTTGTCGGAAATATCCCCGTTGCATTCGGTCCATCAGAAAGGCTCCGATTCGTTTGGATCGTTGCCGATGGACTTGGCACGATTGACCTTTGGTTGAACATTCTTTTTGTTATCGTCAGTCGGTCTTCGTCACGCAGTGTAGCAATGTCCTGGGCGATCAGCACATCGGGCTTTTTTGGCAACTCCCGTGCGTTCGAATAATAAATGTCCGATCTTGTGTCGCAACGTGCGAACGCTCCAGCGTTCGATGCGGCACATTTCTGCGTAGAAGTCGCGTTTCAGCGGATCTTCGAGCGGTTTCAGTTCAATGAAATGGCTCCAGCTCAATTGTCTCCGCATTGCGGAGACAATTCGCTCATCGGGGAAAGCCTTTGCGAATCGCAGCATGTACGACAAATTTTGCCCTGCTGAATCCGCGGCCGTAGTCTTCCGTCAATTCTTCAGACAGTGTCTGAAGAATCTCGTTTCCATATTCTGCTCGCTCATTCTGCAGCACATCCTCGCGGATACGTTTGTCGATCTGCCAGTACATCCCAACCAGCGCGGAATTGACGGCGCAGGCGGTTTGTTCGCGAGCGGCTTCGATGAGGCCGCGGATGTCGCCCAGCAGTACGTTGCACCGTCGGAATGGACTTGCGCGTTGTGAGTGCTTTCTTCTTTGGCATAGGTGTCGTGCTGTTTCAAAAAACTCGCCGCAGCAATAATCCGTCATCACTGCGGCCATGAAGTGTCTGGACGACGGCAGGATGTTTATCGTCGTATTCATCCGGGGCGTCTGCAGTTGTGACGATGTATTGAAAAGGCAGGTCTTCCGGTTCAAACAGCGACTGCATCCACTCGGCAGTCTTGAGCAGGCTCAAATAAAGTTCTGACTCAGCTTCGCCTTCTCTCGCACCATCATGAAGCAGCAGTCGCGGGTGCGAACCGATCCCGCATGCACTACCCAGGAGACAAGCAAGATCAAACGCCAGCACGTTTTGCATTGTGCTGAGAGCACTCCCATGCCGAGAGTTGCCTTTATCTACACCAGGGCTGAGACCACTGGATATATCCAACTCACCCACGGAAAAGTTGTCGTAAACACGGGACAGCGTGTGGGCGTAGCAATGCTCAAGCCTTGCCATCACCTGCTTTGTCTCACCTGTGGCGTTTGAGTCTTCGATAACTTTGTTGTGCCAGGTGACGTCATCCTCAGCCATCGTTCGAGTGTGGTCAGTCTGCTCTACTTCACTGACTGCCGCTTCCAATGACTTCGCCATTGCGCTCAACTGCTGCCAACGAACATCGGCCTCTTGACATTCCGTCGACTCTTTTTCGTATGCGGCTCGAATTACGGTCGCATGCTCTTGCGCCGTTCTAAGACGCTCTTGCAGGTCAGTGAGCGTCGAAGTTGCCTTCTGTATTCGATCATCCGCCTCAGATTGTTGTTCTTCAAGGCGACGGATGAGAGCGGATTCCGCAAGTGAACCACCAGCAAGTTTGTTCGCTTCGATTTCTATTGCCCAAAAGCAGTCCTGTTTGCCGGGGCAGTCAGACGGAGCGGTCGACAGTTTTTGCTCTGCGCGGAGTCGAACTGCCAATTCACGCTTCTGCGACTTTGCTTGTTCCTCCTCGCGAATTGCAGCCTCGATTTGACCTTGGATAGCCTCAACAGCTTTTTCGGCATCTTCCTTCTCGATGCGCATAGACGGAAGCTGCTTTCGTCGATTTGATGCGTCGTGATGATGGTTGCGAATAAACTCGACGAGTTTTGAAGCCAGGTCCGTTGTTGAAATTGGCGGCCCAGATTCACCGGGCTGGGGTTCTTCAAAGGCTGCCGTTTCCTTCATCGACTCATACAGTGAGTCCATCCGGGATTGCTTTTGGTCACAGGCGTTTGATGCCAATTTGGCTTGTTCGGTCGCATTCAACTTGAGGTTTCTCGAATTGGCCTCGGGAGGACGGACGAGTCCCATCAGCCACTTCATCAACAGTCTGTTGGTCGTTCTTGAATGCAGCTTCGTTAGATTGACGTCTTTGTCACGCCACATATCGCACTTCTGAAGTCCAATCTGTGTGTCTCTGCACAGCCACGGAAGGATGTCCGTAAACTGTGCAGACGTCTCTTTTGACAACTGAAGCGATGGCAACTGGTCACTCATTTGAGCGTTGATCGC
This sequence comes from Candidatus Kuenenia sp., assembly GCA_043737515.1. Classification (GTDB taxonomy): domain Bacteria; phylum Planctomycetota; class Planctomycetia; order Planctomycetales; family Planctomycetaceae; genus SXXK01. Next base: position 8,762 of record JAYTAK010000221.1, read on the forward strand.
CTCCATGAATGTCTCAAACGGCTTGCGAGTGACATTCGAATCGAACGCGCGTTGCCACTGCTTTCCTTCAATGACATAGCAAGCCTGTTCTCGGTCATCAAAGGGCCTAACCACGGTCCAGCTCGCGTCAGCGACATACCAGACAGCAACGACATGGCCGAACGGTAACTTACTCCGAACTCGGTCCATGGTGACTCGATCCCCAAACCAGGGTTCACCAAGCGTGTACCGAAGCAACCTCGCGAACAACGTTTTGCCCACATCGTGCGCGACACTTTGTCGCTCGCCTGGAAGCCTTCGCTCAGTGCGGATGATGTTGAGTCCTCGGTGCAACTCAACTTCTCTTAAAACCTTCACCGGCTCCGGATGAGACAGGTACACAAACCTCTCCGCCCAAAGGAGCGGTCGGTAACGCCTTTCGTCAATCTGAACCGGGCCAAGCCGTTGATCAGGATCGAGCAAAGATAGCTGACGCCTTGACATAGTCATCTCCTTTCTGGACTCGCGGTTCATCACGAGTCAATTCTTCGGCAACGACTTGAACAATCTGTCGCCGCTTCAAGGCCTCATCCGCGGTCAGATCACCCAACGGAGATGGGCTGACGATCAACTTTACAAACTCAATTTCGCCCCGCAACACCGGCGTTATCCATCCTCGACGAATCGCGTTTCCGATCAGTTGTGTTACGTCAGGGGCTGGCTTGAAGCGTTTCTGAGGTGAGTTGGATTCTCCGCAGCGATACTGACGATGTTGGTTGTTCAGCCACAAAACAGCGGCTTCTCCAAACAGCAGCCGATCAACCATCGTGTCCTCGCCCCAGGCCGAAATGATCGCCAGAGTCATGCGCTCGCTTTCGGTGAGCTGGTCGACCGATGAACCCTCATCCAAATCGAACAGGCTGGGTTCCAGTTCATATTTCCCGGCCTTCTTCGATCTCTCGGGTTTGGCCTTCTCCTCCTTCTTCTCTAACAACTGAGAACTAACCCCTAACAACTCCTCTTTGTGGCGTTGCTCGTTGAGTTCGAGGAGGCGGGCGAGGACTTCGTCGCGGAAGTCGTCGGGCCAGCGGAGACGCCAGGGTTTTTTGCGGCGGGAGGTGCTGGTTTCTCCGTCGTCCTCTTCTTCGTAGTCGAGCAGGAATTCGCAGCGTGCGGTTTGGGCGAGGTCTTGCCAGCCGTACGCCTCCAGCACGGCTCGATCCATCGCCGCGTGAAGTTCGCGCAGATGCGCGATCTCCGACGAAATCTCGTGCGGATCGTGGAAACGGTTGTAGGTGTCTGTCAAACCTTCCCCCGTCTGAACCAGCAAGCCTGTGCGATACCGGTAGTACGTCTCTCCGACAGGTTCGAGTGACGGCATTGCTTCAGTCTGCGGCAACGCAAATGTGTCGAAACAATCCGACGGCGTGTAGTAGTAACCGTCTCCTCGGATACCTCCAAAAAATCTTGTCCACTCTTCATGACACCTGTTCTGCAGCAAGCAGAAAAAAGCGAACGTATCGCATGCAAAGAGTTGAAGTTTTGAGGAATAGATCATTCCGGTTGGCAAAAAGGCGAACGACAGATGAGCCGACACCTTACAGATTGCCAAGACTCGGTCTAGGTTTTCACAGGCCCTGTAGAAGGTTGGCCGGTGCGCCTGATATGCCCACCAGCGTTTCTTTAACGGCTTGCTACTTGCCGTATCTCGCAGACCGTCCCGACCGGGCTTAACTTTCTCTCGAATAATCTCAGCGAGAGCTGGATATTCTGCGACCAGATCGCTTTCCTCTTGCACGTCGGTGACGTTAATTACCCAACGATGAGGGGAGTGCGTCGGAGACGAAACCACCTCATCACCGCCGATGTATGGAAGAATTCTGCAGCCGTAACGTGGGTCACGGATCAATTCATTTTTTAGAGATAATGGGCTGGCTTGGTCATCGTCGTCAT
>JAYTAK010000222.1:0-10680 GCA_043737515.1 Candidatus Kuenenia sp.
GCGATGCCAAAACGACCGAATGTAGGATGGACATTCATGTCCGTCGCATGGCCAATAACTCGGACATGAATGTCCAAGCTACAGGAATCGCAACTGCGATTTACAATCCATTGGTCTGAGGAGAGCTGCGAAGCCGCGACGCCTCGCTAGATCTTTTCTTCCCCACATCTGCGCTTTTTGCGCGCATCTTTTCGGTCGTAGTACATATCGGATTTCGGATTTGCGGCTTCGCCGCGCTAGGGGCCTCTTAGTAATTCTTCATCGCTGTTCCGAGACGGAACATCAGAAGCAACTGCATCACCCAGACAACCAGAATACCAAGGCTGATCACAGCGACGCCGATAAACATGACAATGCCGACGGCAGGTGAGGCAGTCTGACTGAGAAGTCCGGCCAAGAACGCACCAACGACGGCCAGGAACGGTCCAATGGTCAATCCATACATCACGATATTTGCAGATTGAGCCAGATCATCCCGCCGGACATATGCGGCCGCAGCCTTCATGAACAGACAGAAGAAGACAATCTGAGCGATCCACATCACCAGTCTGAGTCCGGCAATCACCAAGACGGTGCCAGGAGAGTTGAACGCGGTTCCGACGGCCTCCAGGATCGAGAACAAGAACATCAGCACTGTCAAAGCCAGTGCAATGATCATGGGAGTGCGTGCTCCTGTGTTCGCCGGCACAAAAGCACACAGCACATAGCCGACCAGGATCGCAATCCCCAGAGGAATCATCACCAAAATGCCGAGCCCCGCAAACACCATTCCGACTTCAGCGGGACCGACGCCACCACCACCACTCCTGGTTAGCGCGACGATGATCCCAATCGCAATGATCGAAAAGAAACCCACGATGATGCCGATGTAAGACCATGCCTGGACCAGCAATCCGATCCCCGCGAGCTTCAGACTTCCGCTGCCTGTCGACTTCTTACTGCGACGTGTGGAAGTATCAGATGTCGGTGCCGTGTAAGGATTCGGCTCTTCCCACGACGGGCCGGAACTCCATGGATCGACGCCACCGGATTCATAGCCAGATTCGTAATCGTCGTAATCTGCCGGATCTTCGCGTTTTGGTCGCTTCGAAGGTTTCGACGACGCACCGGTGCCGGACGTTGTGGAAGTGGGTTTGGATTTCGGTCGAGCTGGAGTACCGCTTTGCGCACCTGCTGCGGAACCCGCAGAAGTTGCGGCAGAGCGACGACCGGATGTTGTTCCGGGCTTGCTTTCTGCCGCGCTGGAGCGATTCGTTGACCGACCAGGGGACGCAGTGGACGGCGGTGCCGATGCTGCGGACGGTGGTTTCGGCCTGGTTGCGGGCTTGGTCGCCGACGAACTTCCAGCAGCACTACCACCACCCGCACCGCCTGCTGGCGGTACGGCAATGATTTCAAGGCACCCCGGACAACGGACTTTCTTCCCTGCCGCACCGTCCGGTGCTTTCAATGACTTTCTGCAGTTTGGACAGGTCACAATCATGTCGCGGGCACCATGCGAATACACACGGGCTGGCCGACTTTGATCGAATCGCCGGTCGGCGTTAACGCGCCGGTCTTCTGATCGATGGCGAACACATGGATCGAATCCGAGTTCTGATTTTCGGCGAGCAGCCATTTGCCGCCGGGCTCAATGAAGAAGTTACGAGGTTCCCTGCCTCCTGTCGGCTTGTTCTCCACCCATGTCAGCAAACCTGTCTTCTGATTGATCGAATACACGGCGATCGAATCCGGACCGCGATTGCTGACGTACAGAAACTTGCCGCTGGGATGGCACAGGCATTCGGCCGTGCTTTTTCGCTCTTCATATCCGTCTGGGATCGTAGTGATATCCTGAATCGCCTTCAGTGCTCCGGTCTTTGCGTCGCGTTCAAACGCCGTGGCCACCATTGAAGTTTCGTTATTGGTGTAGGCGAAGTTGCCTGAAGGATGAATGGCAAAGTGTCGCGGGCCACCGCCGAGCGTCACGCTGGCGGATGGTGGATCTGCCGGCGACAACGTCGATTTCTCTGCATCCAGTTTGTAGATAAAGATCTTGTCCAGCCCCAGATCTGCCGCGTAGGCGAACCGATTGTCGCGGCTCAGGTTGATCGAATGAGCACGCGGCTGGAGTTCCGCAGCATTTTCGCGGGTCGGATCTTCGTGATGAATGTTGCTGGTTGCTTCTCCAAGTTTGCCATCGGCACTGATCGGATATGCGACGACGTTTCCGCCGGAATAATTTGCGATCAACAACGTCCGACCGGTGGCATCCACGTTGCAATGACAGGGGGAACCGCCGAACGAGGGCTGGTCGTTCAGCTTCGTCAGCGTGCCGTCAGCGTTGATGGTCATCGCCGTGACGCCACCGTTGCCTTTGCCTGGACCTTCGCTCAGTTCATTCACTGCGTACAGAAATTTCTGAGTCGGATGTACGGCTAAGAATGATGGGTTGACCAATTCAATGGCAAGTGTCGGTTCGGTCAGCTTGCCGGTATCCGAATTGAGCAGACAGGTGTAAATCCCCTTGCTGATGCTGTCGCCCGTGCTGTATGTCCCGACAAAGATGCGGAACTCGTCTGCATCCGCCTTCGACCAGGATCCAAAGACACTCATTGCGATGATTCCCAAAACCCAGGATCGATTTGATTGAAAAACAGCCATAAGAATTCCCTGTCCCATGATCTTTGTGAAAAACCAGCCGATTGGCCTACACTGCGGATTGGCCATTGTGCAGGGTAAGGCAGGCCACGGGTCTGTTGCAATCGACTCAACCAGGAATCAGTCTAATGAAGAATAGTAAGTCGTTGCTGTCCATGTTTGTGGTGACTTTCGCATTCGGCGGCATTTCGTCGGCAATCGCGCAGGAGACAACTGGTGCGGAAACGATCCGAATTGCGACGTTCAATTGCAGCCTGAATCGCAACACAGCAGGCGCATTGATCAGCGACCTCAAAGGTGGCGGCAATGAACAGGCTCGTCAGGTGGCAGGGATTCTGCGGATCGTCAGACCAGATATCGTCCTGCTGAACGAATTTGACTACGACGAAAACAGTAGTTCGATCAATCTTTTCCGTCAGGACTATCTTGAAGCGGAAGGCGACTGGACTTCTGAACCGCCGTTGAAACTGGCGTACGCATTTTCGGGGCCGGTCAACACCGGTGTGCCGAGCGGACTTGATCTGGATCACGATGGAAAGACAACCGGCTGGGGTGATGCGTTTGGCTTCGGTCGCTTTCCCGGTCAGTACGGCATGGTGGTGCTGTCGCGATTTCCGATTGAGGCGAATGCTGTTCGTACGTTTCAGAACCTGCTGTGGAAAAACATGCCTGCGTCAGCCGTGCCCGCGGCAATCACCGGGGGCGCAGAGGCATGGTACAGTGCGGCGGCTCTTGAAACGATCCGGTTGTCATCGAAGAGCCACTGGGATGTTCCGGTAAAAATCGGCGACCGGACGCTGCACGCGCTGGTCAGTCATCCCACGCCGCCGGCGTTCGATGGCACGGAGGATCGAAACGGTCGGCGCAATCACGACGAGATTCGTCTGTGGGCCGAATACATTGCTGATCAGCCGAATGCATGGCTGACTGACGACAAAGGCATTGCTGGCGGACTTGCATCCGATGCGTCATTCGTGATCCTTGGCGATCAGAACGCTGACCCAAACGACGGCGACAGTTTCGACGGCGCGATCGATCAACTGCTGAAGCACCCTCGCATCGATTCAACGCATATACCCGTCAGTGACGGCGCGGTTGATGCGGCGAAGACTCAAGGGAAAGTCAACAACCGGCACAAAGGCGATCCGGCTCACGACACGTCCGACTTCTCTGACGGCAGCGTCGGTAACCTGCGGGCCGACTATGTCCTGCCGAGCCGCGATCTCAAGGTACGAGCTTCGAGCGTCTTCTGGCCCGTGCCAGGCAATCCCGGCGCGGATCTGGTGAAGTGTTCTGACCATCGACTGGTGTGGATGGATATCGCGTTTTGATGCGGCTATTTCTTCTTCGGCGGTCGGAACTGATGCGTGGGATTGCCAAATACGGATTCAGCCGCTTCCATGATTGTTTCAGATAACGTCGGATGAGCGTGAATGGAATCGGCAAGGTCGCGAGCCGTCGCTCCCATTTCAATAGCGAGTACGGCTTCGGCAATCATCTCGCCAGCTCCGGGACCGACGATGCCGATGCCGAGGACGCGCTGTTTGACTGGTTCGATAATGATCTTGGTCAGGCCCTCCGTGCGGGCGAGCGTTTGGGCTCGACCAGACGCGGCCCACGGGAAGCGATGCACGGAGACTTCTTTCCCCTGAGCCCTGGCTTCGGTCTCAGTGATACCAGCCCAGGCGAGTTCCGGGTCGGTGAAGACCACTGCCGGGATTGCGATGTTGTCGAATTCAACCGGTTCGCCCAGCAGTGTTTCCGCTGCAATTTTTGCCTCGCGGGTTGCCTTATGAGCCAGCATGGGTTCGCCGGCGACGTCGCCGATCGCCATCAGCTTCGGGTCGGCGGTTCGCTGATTCCTGTCAATTTTGATAAAGCCTTTTTCGTCGATCTGAACTTTGGTCTTTTCAAGTCCGAAACCGCGACTGTTCGGTCGGCGTCCGACGGAGACGAGAACACGATCAAAGGTCTGCTGTGGTGCGACGCCTTCACCTTCGAGACTCGCCACGATGCCGGTTGCCGTCGGTTCCAGTCTGGCGACTTTGGTGTTCAGATGAATGGCTTGGAACTGATGAGCCAGTCGCTTCTGCAACGGTGTCACGAGGTCACGATCAGCGCCCGGCAGAAGCCCGCTGGTCATTTCGACAACCGTGACTTCCGTGCCCAGGGCCGCATAGACGGAACCCATTTCGAGTCCGATATAACCGCCGCCGATGACCAGCAGGCGTTTCGGTATATCTTTCAGTTCCAGTGCGCCGGTGGAATCCATGATGCGGTCGTCACCGAGTGCAAACATGGGTGGCATGGCGGGCTGGGAACCAGTTGCGATGATGCAGTGGTCGTAAGTCAGAGTTCTCGTCGTGCCGTCTGCCGTTTTTACTTCGAGCGAGTCTGAATTCAGGAACGTGCCGCGCCCCTTGAGTAACTCAATGCCCCGCGCTTTGCAGAGACTTTCAATCCCGCCCGACAGATTGCCGACGACGTTGTTCTTGAACGTGCGAAGTTTGTCGAGATTGACGGTGGGCTTTGAAAATGTGACACCGCATTCTTCGGCTTCCGCAGCTTCATTGATCAGCTTAGCGACGTGCAGCAGTGCTTTCGAAGGAATACAACCGCGGTTGAGGCACACGCCGCCGGGTTTGACGCCTTCGTCAATCAGCACGACCTTCATGCCATGGTCGGCCGCCGCAAACGCTGCCGGATACCCACCCGGACCACCACCCAGAACCACCAATTGAACGTGTTGATCAGCCATTGAAACCAAATGCTCCGAAACTGTAAGGCATGCAGATCGCATGCTCTATGCTTTATCTTTGATGCGTGGGATCGCCAGGCGAATACCATTCCGCATCCGCTGCGGTGCGAACTGTAGTGCAGTTGCCTCAGATTATCAAAAGCATGCGACTTGTCGGCTCATTGTGTCTCGTGGGAATCAGGAATTGGTGTTGGGTGGCCGGGGCTGGACTGAGCGGAGCGAAGGAAGCCCCGAGGTTTCGGGCTAGCGCCCAATGGCATTCAGTTTGATCGCAACTCGTATCAGCCGCAGTGCGTTAGCACCCGGTTTTCCAAGTAATTCTGAGTAAACCGGACGCTAACGCGTACCGCCTGATAGAAGATAGAAGAAATCGAGTGCCATTGGGCTAGCGCCCTCCAACCCCGGCCGCCAATTTAATCCATTGGTGACCGAGCACTACGGCTTCACCAACGGCAAATGCAGATCTACCCGGTCGTGCATTGTGTAAAGACGCCATTGTTGGCCGTCGTACACGAGTTGGCCGCTGGATTTGTTCTCATTGGCTGGACGCAGGGGACCTCGGGGATCTTTTGTCCAATGGACCAAATCCCGCGACGTCGCCAGATACGTACCCCATTGACGTGGCTTCTCCGGCGAACTGGTCCCATGCAGAACAGCGACATAGGTGTCGCCGATGCGAATCACCTGGTTCAGGGCGATCATTCGCGAGTCGAAGGTTTCAGGACCTGGCACAATCAATGGTTCGTCGGAAACATTCGTCCAGGTCTTCATGTCGCGTGATCGAGCCAGCCAGATTCCAGCATCACGTCGTTCGTAAAACAGATTCCACACGCCGTCTTCAAAGAACGCTGTGGGTGTGCCAAACGGTCCGGCGGGAATGGGTTGTCCGTTCGCCAGTCGGACGTCCAGCGTGCCGAGGCGATCCCAGCGAACGCCATCGGTGGATTTCAGCAACTGCGCCTGATCCTGTGCGCCTTCAGCAAACATGAAGTACTCATCACCGCGTTTGACGACCATGATGTCTTCGATCCAGAAGTCACCCACAATCGGATGCTCAGAGGATCGCTTCCACATGATGCCATCGGTTGAGGTTGCCAGTCCCAGACTCATCGTGGGCGGCTGTTGTGCCGGGTCGTATCCGGTGTACCAGAGCTTCCAGCCGGAATCGTCTTTGAGAATCCAGCCGCGTTCACGGATCTTCGTATCCCACTTTGCTTCCGACGCTGCGAACACCGGATTGCCCGGCACAGGTTCAAACGCGATCGACTGAACCGGGATATCTTCGGCGCAGGCGAGAGAGTGTCCGCTTTCGGCGATGAGGAGAAAAATGCCGACGGCTGCGATGAGACAGCAATGCGACCTGCGACCGAAGCGCAATATCATGAACCTGTTCCCGTATGCCCTGAAGCCGGTATTCCAACCAGGGACACTCTACGGGAAGATCAGGAAAAAGCCAGCCATCGCAGCGGCCTGCATGATGGCCGCTTCTTCGTTGAATGGGATCTGGTAGTGCTTTTTCGGAGCACACTCGCCAGGGCGATAGTAACCAAGTGTGTATTCGTGCGAATGCACCGGGTGCAGAGCCATCTGGTAGGGCAGGCCGACCAGTTGAGTCGCAAAGCGACCAGCCGATGCAAACGGCTGGACGACTGGATGATACGTGTGTCCGTAACGTTCCAAAGCAGGGTCTTCGAAGTACAGTGGATAGTGATATAAATTCGTCGGTGCCCATTGCAGCACGGCAGGGCTGGACTGGCGCGCGACGTAGTCACCTCCATCAAGTTTCTCGTCAAAACCTTCTGGCAGTTGACCTGCATCGATATTTCGCATGGCATAGCTCAGCGTCGGACGGATCTTACGGATGTCGGTTCTGAGGCGGTTTTTCCCAGGTTCGTTGGCAGCCTGTTCGTCGTCCGGCTTTGCAGCCAATGGGCGCACGGTTGTCACGGTCCGCGACGAAGCCACTGAAATGGGCTTCTGATCGTAGACATCAACAACATATTCATGCTCCGGGGGCAGCGAGTGTTTATCGATAAAGTTGCGAGCAGATGCATGCAGGCGGCCCGGTTCGACCGGCACCATGTCAACGTATGGCAGTCGATGCCGCCACCAGTCACCGATGGTTCCGCGTTCAGAGTGATATGGGTCGCCGGTGAGTACTTCATCGACATGGCTGGAGTATTCCTGCTGCCATGTGTTCGGCTGAAGTGTGTCCGGCTGAAGCGGAGGGTTTCCGCCGACGTTTGAGTTCGCCTCGGGACTCTGGTAGGTCTGAGTTGAAGAGACGGCAGTGGCTGCGGTCCGCCGCTTAACGGCAGTACCTGGTTGTAAATCAGTCGATGGACGCATCGCTGCGTCCCGGCTTGATTCTGACAGCGACGAACGCCCTGCTGAATTGCGCGATGCTGATGCCTTTGCGCCTTCGATCTGTCGCTTGCCCGCAACCTCTGCGGTGGTGGTTGTGGTCGAACGCCGTGGTCCCGGTGTGGATCTCAGAACAGGTTCCGACACTGGGCCAGTCAGAGTGGCAGGATTCAGCGGATCTGCAGAATCCGACAAGGCTGCACGGCCTGCGCTTTCCTGAGCCACGGTAATGTTGGCACCGGTCAGAATCGTACATGCGGCCAGGAAGGCCACGAACGTGGGCGAAATATCGGAGATGAATTTCCGGTGCAGATCCTGTCGGGACGTGATCGTCCGTGGCAGGTGCCTGCTAGTCGTGGGGAGCATGCTCCACAGAATAGTTCGGAGATTCCTGAGTGATGGCGATATCATGTGGATGGTTCTCCCTGACGGAAGCCGCTGTGATTTCAATGAACCGGGCTTTCTCGCGCAGTTCGCGAGTGGTCCCGACACCGACATAACCCATGCCGGATCGCAGACCGCCGGTCAACTGATACATCAACGGCTGCAGGGCTCCTCGGTAAGAAACGCGACCTTCCACGCCCTCCGGAACCAGTTTGGACTGGTCGCCCGTTGGAGCATGGCCCTGCCGGTAACGTTCACTGCTGCCTTTCATCATTGCTCCCAGCGAACCCATTCCGCGGTATCGCTTGAAGCTCCGTCCCTGGTAAAGAATCATCTCACCGGGGCTTTCATCGACACCTGCCAGCAGACCGCCGACCATCACAGTCCACGCTCCGGCAGCAAGTGCCTTTGTAATATCTCCGCTGAAGCGAATTCCTCCGTCAGCGATAATCGGAATCCCGGTTCCCGCCAGCCCCTTCGCGGCATTCGCGATGGCCGATAACTGCGGAACTCCGATTCCCGAAATAATTCTGGTTGTACAAATTGACCCAGGCCCGATTCCGACCTTCACCGCATCGGCTCCGGCATTCGCCAGGGCCTTCGCGCCTTCGATCGTAGCCACGTTTCCGGCGATCACGTCAATCAGCATTTTCTGCTTGATGGCCGTAACCGTCTCGATCACGTTCCGAGAATGCCCATGTGCGCTATCGACCACTAAAACATCAACACCTTTTTCCATCAATTGGGCAGCTCGTTCAAAATCAAAAACCCCGATCGCGGCACCAACCCGCAAACGACCGCGCGAATCCTTGGAGGCTCGCGGAAATTGCAGGTTTTTGTCGATGTCACGAATCGTGATCAGTCCCTTCAGTTGATAATCATCGTCCACGAGCAGCAGTTTCTCGACCTTGTTTTCCAGGAGAATTCGTTCTGCATCTTCCAGCTTCGTATTCTCGGGTGCAGTGACCAGTCCGTCCTTGGTCATGATCTCAGACACCGGCCGGTCTTTTGATTCCAGAAACCGCAGATCGCGACGCGTCAGAATGCCGACCAGTCGTCCGTTGACCGTGATCGGAACGCCGCCGATATTGCGTTCGTCCATGATCCGTACGGCTTCTCCTGCAGGAGTTTCCGGCGGCAAGGTGACAGGGTCCACGATCACGCCGTGTTCGCTGCGTTTCACGCGATCGACCTGCATGGACTGCTGCTCGATCGTCATATTCTTATGAATGATGCCAATGCCGCCCAGTTGTGCCATCGCGACGGCCATATCACTTTCCGTGACAGTGTCCATGGGGCTGCTGATGATGGGCAGATTCAAAGGAATGTTTCGCGTGAGGAACGAACTGATATCCACTTCGGACGGGATGACTTCGCTGTACCCCGGTTCCAGCAGGACATCATCAAACGTCAATCCGCGATAAGCAATGCGATCCTGCATGGTTGAGGGCTCCAGAATAGAGTTTTCAGTTTTCAGTTGGCAGTTTTCAGTTGGCAGTTTTCAGTTGGCAGTTTTCAGTTGGCAGTTGGCAGACAGTAGCTTGTGTGGAGCGGAACACACCATTTCCTCATTTCAGCGTGCGTGGCGTTTCGCTTCACTCACCCTGCTCGACAACGTCAGAGTTCTTGTCTTTTTCCAGAATCGCGGCATGGACTCGATTGGACAATCGAATCAATGTCGCAATATCCATCTGTTCGGCTCGATCGTCGATCTTGTGTTCCAGTTCGGCGAGGAGGCGATCGACATCCTCCTTTTCCAGTTGCTTGCGATACATGCCGATCAGGACGGGACGAATGAGTTTGCGACGCTGCGAAAACGTGCGTCGCAGAAAGTCCAGAAAAAACCTGCGATCGTTGATTCTCGCGGCCGCTTCTTTGTTGCGCCAAATACTCACGATGGCCGAATCCACCTTTGGACGCGGCCAGAAGACATTCGGCCCCAGCCTTCGCAGAATGCGGATACTCGCCTGTGACTGAATCCACACCGACAACGCCGAGTAACCGGATGTGCCGTGTTCGGATGCCATTTTTTCGCCGAGTTCCCACTGGATCGTGCAGACCATACGTTCCCATGGCAGATCAGACGCGATCAGATTTGCTATCACCGGCGTGGCCACGCTGTATGGCAGATTCGATACCAGTTTCAGTTGACCGTTGGGCAGTGAGGCAACCTGCGCGCGAATGAGATCGCAGATTTCCGGTGCCAGAGTGTTCTTGTTTTTCAGGATGTCCTGAGTGATGAGCGTCACGTTGTCGCAACCCTGGACGGCTTCCGCCGCAAGGATCGCCATGTTCTTGTCCACTTCGACCGAGATGACTTTCCCCGCCTCTTCCGCCAGAAATGCCGTCATGCCTCCGGTGCCCGAACCGACTTCCAGCGCCACATCGTTTGGCCCGAGGTTCGCATGGCGCACGACGAATTCGATCAGATTCACGTCGATCAGAAAATTCTGCCCCAGATCACCGCGCGGGTTGAAGCCGTGCTGTGTGAACAGCTCCATCAACCATGACCGTGTCTGACGCTGGACATCTCT
>JAYTAK010000223.1:0-4632 GCA_043737515.1 Candidatus Kuenenia sp.
GGCTGTTGACCTTCGCTTGGCTGTTGACCTTCGCTTGGCTGTTGACCCTCGCTTGGCTGTTGACCCTCGCCTGGCTGTTGACCCTCGCCCGGTTGTTGCCCTTCGCCCGGTTGTTGTCCTTCGCCTGGCTGTTGATTTTCACCGGTGGCGTTCTGCACTTCGCTGGCGAGTTTTTCCGTCGCATCCTGCAGTTGCGTCTGGGCGCGACGCAAGGATTCTAATTCACTGCCCAGCACAGAATCCGCCGCCCTTTCAATCCCTTCTCGCAGTTGTTCGATTCCCTTGCGTGCCACCTGTTCGGCCTGCTGCGATTGCGACCACATCCCGCGACTGGTCAGCAACTCAGTCGCCTGCAATGCTTCGTCCGGCTTGGAATCCTTCAACTCGCGAAGCGTGTCGTACAACTTATTCGACAGCAATGGTTCACTTTCTTCAGCTTGCTCGACCATCTGTTTGGTTTGCTCGACAACCCGGTCCAGCCGGTCCCGCTGCTCGCCGAAGTCATTTTGCAATTGTTCGCGATCGCGATCGGCGCGGAGAGAAGGCTGCTGCTTCTGTGCATCTCCGCCTGCGTCCGCCGGTTCATTGCCGGCCAATTGGCGAGCCAGCTTTGCCTGTTGCTCACTCAAGTCCCGAGCCTGATCTCTCAAATCGCGCACGGCTTCATCGAACTGTGACGACGTCTGATTACGAAACTCTTCCTTTAGCTCTTCGAATTGCCGCTCCGCCCGAGTTCCCTCAGAAATCGCCTCGGCAAGTTTGCCTTCGTCCATCGCGCGTGACGCCTGCTGCACATTTTCGCGAGCCTGTTCCATCTGCTGCTGCATCTGAGCCGATTCCGGTTTTTCCCGATCCGCTGCCTGATCCATCCGTTCGCTCAATTCATCGACATCGCGCAGCATCTCACGCTGTTCGTCACGCAGACGCTTGAGCTCCCGTTCGATTTCTTCACGCTCTTTGTCGGTCGTTGCGGCGCGCAGCTCGGATTCAAGCTGTTTCAGTCGTTCATTCACCATCTGCTGTCGGCGAGCCAGTTCTTTGAGACGGTTCAGCACCTGAACCTGTTCACGCTGTTGTTGAGTCTGCTCCTGCTGTTGCTGTTGAGCCTGCTGTTCGGTTTCGTAGCGATTTCGTTTGTTGTCCAATTCCAACTGCTGCAATTGCTGCTGCGACGCACTGTTTCCGCCGCCACCTCCGCCTCCGCCCTGCTGCTGCTGAACCTGAAATTCGGCGGCACGCATTTTGAGCAGCGTCTGTACGATGGATTGTTCAATCAGCATCGCTTCGGGCAGACGTGCGGATTCTTTGTCATTGCGAACATCGTCGAGCATTTGACGAGCGGACGTCATTTGTTCCTTGGCTCGCTCACCTAACGCCGAGATTTTTGGATCGCCAGCGAGTTCCCCCATCGCAGCGTCAAGCTGCTCAATCGCCTGGCTTTGCGATTCTGCAATGACTCCGACGTCGGCGGCAAATGAACCGTCACTGCGTTTTTCTGCCTCCACGCGAATCGTATTCCATGTGGCAGAGATGATCTCTTTCTGCAGCTTCAGCACACCATCGAACGCACTCCCCTCCTGTTGCTGTTGTTGATTCTGTTGTTGTTGTTGGTCGCCTTGCTGCGATTCGCGAAAGATCTCTTCGAATCGTCGAACTTCGGCAAACATGATGTCACTGTAACTGCGGCGTTCCGATCCGTCCGGTGCAATGTCGTCGGCCCAAAACGAATATGTGACGATGTCGTCCGGAGCCGCATTCAGCGATTCCAGTTCGATTGGATGCGAAATGACGGCGTTGAGCAATGGTGCCCCAACACCAGCCGCTGATGAATCAGCGCTGGAGTCAGAATCTGCGATGGTTGCCCGGTCGCTGTGCTTTAAGACGACGTCTTTCGGCTCATCCCCTGACAAAGAATACTGCACACCAAAACTGACGACCCCAAAGTCGTCACTCGCTTTGGCTTCAACCAGAAATTCCTGTAACGGTGAGACGTTTGTGTCTTTGCCGGGGAATGTGGCTTTCACCTGCGGGCGTTGATTGCGAGTCACTTTGATGGAGATTTGTTCTTCGTCCGTCGGCGTTCGCCCGTCTGCGTCCTGTAGCCGAACGGTCCATGCATTGCTTTCGGCAACCAGCATGGTGGTTTCCACAACCGTCGGATCATCAGCGATTGGCGCCATGACAATCACAGGTCCGAATTTCGCCTGCAACTCGGCAGTCGCGACGGGCTTGTTGAGTCGCAGCCGCAGCACGACCGTTGAACCCTCGGTCACCGTGAACCGCATGACGTCTTCGATCGTTTCCTGGGGCTGGCCTGACCATGTCGGCGGCGTGATGATCGCGTCCACCTGCTCCAGTTTTGGTCGCACATAGGTGGTGACTTTGAAATCGGGCGATTTCAGTGGTTCTGCGGACGGACGTTCGCCTTCGTCGTAGAGCACTCGATAGACGCCGTCACTGGACATTTCTTCCATGCGTGCTGCGAAGACTCCCACATCGACGGTTTCCGTCATCACCAATTGACGGGTAACGCTCTGAGCATCGACGAATTCCAGCACGGCGTGAGTTGGCACGATGCCCGGAAATCTTGCGACCACGGTCAGTGCCGAGCCACGTTCGATTTCGGTGTCGCCCGGTTCGATCACCAGTTCCGTCACAAGTGGGGCCTGCTTCTGCAGAGATTCAGAGGCAACCTTGGCTGATGGCTGGATCAGATCACGACCGTAGCGGCTGGCGGCCATGACGCTCGACACCATCACCACAAACGACAGAAAACTCAGCAATGTCCACTTCGCCAGTTTCCCGCCAGGCACAGCCCGTGACCAGTCCCGCTGTTTTGCCAGGTGGTCGGCTTCCTGCAGTGCCATTGCAGAAAGTACAGACGGCCGCCGCCCCGGACGCTGCATCACCTGCACAGCGGTGAGGACGACATCGTTCAATTCCGGATGCGTCTGTTCCACGAGTCTGGCGGCTTCATTGACGGACGGAGTCTTCGTCAGCAGGCGCGACAGGATCGTGCCGAGGATTGTGGCACCGAACAGTACAGGCAGTTCCGGTCCGATGTATCCCAGGGACGCTGGCAGCCATAACGTTACCGCAATTGCCGGCACCAGCAACAAGAACCAGCAGACGGTCTGTTGTCGCAGAATTCGTAACTTCTGCAAACGTGCGATCACATTGCGCAGGCTTCGCTCCAGAACGGTTCCAGTCATCAATGAACTCCGGACAACGACAGGCAGGCGTGGGAAGTCTGATTGTGGCTGTTACTCCCGCGTATTTGCAAGCCGAGGATCTCAAGTTTGTGGCGGATTGAAGACACGCGCAGCGCGGATTTCGCCGAACGCATGACGGCGGTAACGGAAATGCTGGCAGATTTTTGAAGTCTCATGCGTGGATCAAGTGACAACGGTGGCGATTCAGCGTATTTTGGTGCGGGATCGTGGAGATCCACGCGGGGCGTTTCTGTCTCCGCCCATGTTTGTTCTGTATTCATTGTTTCTGACTGGAGAATGTCTATGTCCCAAACTCCGCCTGCCAAGGCACCCACTGGCCCAAAAGTCTCGGGCACCCGAACAATTATCTCACTGGTATTCCTGGTCATTGTGCTCGTCGTCTGCGGGATTGAACTGCGAGCCGGACTGGGACAGTTCCTGACTTTGCGTTCGTTTAATAACAAAGAGGTGTCAGAGAACAACCAGTTTAAGAACGTCCCGCTTACGGAAGCCCAAGGAATGGTGGCGATGTTCCCGTCGAAATCCGAAGTCAAGGCGGGGAAATTTGAAGACGTGCATCACTACTATTGGTATAGCCTGCTCCGCCCATTGATGGGGCAGAAAAAACCAGAACTCTTCGTATGGGCAGATCATGGCAGTCCCCTCATGGCATTGAGCTTTTCCACTTCGACCGAAAATGAGGTGCCTCATACGCCATTCGATCCCAATGCTCCGCCTGTAAGTGCCCCAATGTCAACGATGCCGCCGGGTGGGCCGATGGGCATGGATATGAATGGGCCTATGGGCGGAGGACATCCAGGCGGTGGCCGGAAAGGTGGCAAAGGCAGTCGTCCTCCGCTGGAAGATGCAGCGACAGATCCTGAGACAAAAGATCCCGCTTCTGAACCTGCGAAAACTGACGGCGCATCCGGGTCTACGCCAACTGAGCCAGTGCCAAGTGAGCCAGCGCCAACTGAGCCAGTGGCACCTGAGACGGATGCAACACCCGAACCCGCCGCTGACAACGCAAAGTCAGATACTCCGGCTGAACCCGAATAGCCCCTGGCGCGGCAAATCCGAAATCCGAAATCCGAAAGAACTGCGGCCGAAAAGTTGCGTGCAAAAAGCAGAGATGTGGGGAAGAAAGGATCTAGCGAGGCTTCACGGCTTCGCCGCTCGCCTCAGACCAATTGATTGTAAATCGCAGTTGCGATTCCTGTAGCTTGGACATTCATGTCCGAGTTATTGACCAAACAAGGTCGCATTATCGAGCGGCTGTCAAGGTCAAATAACCATCGCTTCGACCGTGTTTTATGGCCATTCGACGGACATGAATGTCCATCCTGCATTCGATCGGCCCACCATCGCACCCAAAACTTGACTCATCTGCAACATGTTTTGAAAAGTAAGCGTAGCTAAA
>JAYTAK010000224.1:0-1976 GCA_043737515.1 Candidatus Kuenenia sp.
CCGGGGCGTCAATTGGGTTGGGGGCGAAGCCCGCGCCAAGAAAGATGCGTGGCTTTCGCGGAGCGAAAGACGACACTAAATTCCTGACCGTTCCTAAGCAGGGAGTCAGAAGTTTTGCAACCGTTCGCGTCATATCGAGAAGGACCGTTTGAACCACAGATGGACGCGGATGAACACAGATTGACAGTTGACTTATATCTGTGTGAATTTGTGTTTATCTGTGGTTGCTGCCGTCGGCTGCATGATGAGGCGTGAACGCTGACGAATTTTTTTGTTTAACGACAAGCCGGAGGCGTCGAGGGCGATGGGGCACGCGGTCGCCTGCGGCTCGTCGTTAAACGAGTTGTGTCAAATCACTTTTACACCACCTCTTAAATCCGACAGTTATTATTGCGCCAATCCTAAGGACACCTACGGGAATTTGAGTTCAGCCATGTCGCGAACTTCGTCCCGCGTTGCCAGGTCATCGCGGTCACGGTCAAAGCGGGACAACGAACCTCGCACGGCAATCGGCACTTCACCTCGTGCCACCACGCCGTCCCCGTTTGCATCCAGTTGAGCGAAGAAGTCATCCACGAACTTCTGAATCTTTGCCTCGCGTGCTGCCACGCTTTCGGGACTCAGCGAAATACGGGCAACGATCGGCGTGTCTGTCGGCGTCGCAGGCTCCAGAGGTTCCGCAACTTCCAGAAATGCTACAGCCATTTCTTCCCACGTCTGATCCCCCCAGTTCACCCACTGGGATGGATCGGGATTTGATGGGTTCGCTGCGGAGTTATCAAACGTCACCTTAAATCGCAGGCTGTCGATCGTGTCCAGACTCAATGGCTCAGAGAAGACGTAGGAATGCTGCCAGTTGAAGTCGTAATTCGGAACATGCAGCAAGGTCTCGGTCTGACCATCCCGGTCCGCAAACAACTCAAACGTCTTGCCGCGCACATGCATGTGCGGCGCTACGCCGAGCAGATGTCCGCCCTTCGGCAGCCAGCGAACCTTTCCGCTGACTTCGTGATTGGCCGCGTACGGCGGGATTTCAAATTCCTGGTCGATCCCGATCAGCGTGACCACTTCATGTGTCACATCTTCGCGTTTGCCAAACGCGATGCCGATCTTCGTCGTGTCTTCCTGTATCGAGCCGTTCGCCGTGTAGTGCATCTGGAAAACCAGTCGTGATCCCGCCGGGATTTTTCGAGCGTGTCCGGGCGGCATCTTCACCAGCCGCTGGCCAGGCACATACGCCGTCAGCCAGCCGATGCCGCGAAATTCCGATCCGTCCGGTGGCCGAATAAAGACAATCGCATGATGCACGATGGCTCGATTTCCCGGAATGATCTGCGCCGCTGTGACCCATTGATCCTCTGTGATTTTGGGATCAACGACAAAGTACTGGTACTCAACCATGCCCTCTGCCGGGACGACATACGGACGATTTCGCATGGTGACAACAAGGTCTGGTTCACCGTCCATCTGCCATCCCTGTGCGTATGTGACAGCTTCCGGCAAGGCGGAGTCATTTCCTTTTGGAGTTCCTGCGGCGACCCAATCCCGCAGCGTCTGTTTGTCGGCCTCCGGCATCTGACGAGCATTCGCAAAGGTGCCATGCTTCGGATCGGCGTGCCATGGGGGCATACGTCCGTTGTCGATGACCTCCAGCGATGTGTCGATCCAGCCCACCACATCTTCGTAGGCTTCGAGCGAAAACGGTCCGATATCACCCGTGCGGTGACATTCCAGGCAATGGTTTTGCATGATTCGGCTGATGTCTTTGCAATATGTGACAGAGGCTGAGTCCGCACTCTCGACGGTGGCGGGTTTGGGGTGCCTCACCTTTCCGATCATGCAACCGACGGCATCGGCTTTCGCAACAGACACGGCCTTCCCGGCCAGCGTTTCTTCGATCGCGATTCGCAAGTCGTCACGCGTCGCTGAATTTCGTGTCACCCCCGGCTCGTATTGATCATCGATTCGACCTTGAT
>JAYTAK010000225.1:0-1975 GCA_043737515.1 Candidatus Kuenenia sp.
GCAAAACCAACGATGGCTGCAGCGATGGTCTTTTGCAATGCAGCTTCGGCATGGCCCAGCCCATCCAGCGCACCGGCCAGCGGGCCGATGAGTCCGTACGACAGCAGAATTCCGAGAAACGTTCCGACGAGAGCCGCACCGACCTTGTGGCCGATTTCTTCCACCGGGCCACCAATGGCACCCATCGTCACGACGATCCCGAGTACCGCCGCGACAATCCCGAATCCCGGCAAACCGTCCGCTGTGCGTGTCAACGCGGCCACCGCATCATGGTGTTCATTCTCGAAGACCTTAATCTCCGCATCGAGCAGCGCCTGCAGACTGGGTCCGTCATTCCCTTCCATCGCGCCCTGCAATGCGCCAGAGACGAATTCCATCAAGTGATGATCATGTGAAATTTTCGGGTACTTTTGAAACGTGGCATTGCTGTGACCTTCGCTGAGTACCGTTTCCCAGGCCAGCATGCCGTCTCGTCTGGCGACTCTGAAAAGCTCGTAGAGCAGCTTGAACGCCTGAATATACGTCTGCTTGCCGCAGTTGCCTCCTTTGAGCAACGTAATCAGCCCCTTCATCACGTCTTTCAGAACTTTTGGCGGCGAACTGCAGACCATCGCTCCGAGGGCGGCTCCACCGATCGTGACAATTTCGGACGGGTGAATCAATGAATGCATATGGCCACCAGCCATCGAAAACCCGGTCAGGACCGAGCCCAATACGATGATGATTCCCAGGATCGGCAGCATTGAATCAACTCTCCCCCAAACCATGCGTCAGCGCGAAATTCCGGCGCTGTTCTCTGACGCTTATCGTTTGCCTGAACCGCCACTTGCCAGCAAAAGCGGCTTTCTCGTCAGGGCTCATTGTGTCGCAGCCGTATCCTCAGTACGACCGTTGCGACTGCGTCCCTGAGTTCCCTGAATTCCCCGCTCTTTTGAGAGAATCCCCGGCCAGCCAGACCACGCATTGAATGGGTTTGAATACCAACCTACAATCCGCCGCGTCTGGAAATCCGGGCACGCTGTCCGGGTGACGGCAAAACTGCAAAAATGGACAGATCGCGCGCGATTGTCCGCGAAATACGAAGCGTCAGAATTTCAACTCTGGGGATACGAATGTTGGATCAGGCTGTTCTTGACACGGTTTCGGGGATTGCTCCGGAAGAGCTTGATGATTGGTACGAATCGCTCGAAGACATCCTGCACCGCTACGGGCCGGAAAAACTTCGCGAACTCCTCGTCCACCTGCAGGAACGTGCCTACGCCCGCGGCGTGATGCTGCCGTTTACCGCCAACACTCCTTATATCAACACGATTCACCACTCCGATCAGGTGAAATTCCCCGGCAACCGGGAAATGGAACGCCGCATCAAGAACATCGTGCGGTGGAATGCAATGGCCATGGTCGTGCGGGCCAATAAATACTACGACGGCGTTGGAGGTCATATTTCAACGTTTGCCTCGTCGGCCACGTTGTATGAAGTGGCACAAAATCACTTCTTCCATGCTCGCAGTTCAGATCATACGGGTGACATGGTCTACTTTCAGGGACATGCATCTCCCGGAATGTACTCTCGCGCGTTCCTCGAAGGACGTTTGACGGAAGAGAACCTGATCAATTTCCGTCGTGAACTGCCAGCGGGCATTGGTCTGTCCAGTTATCCACATCCGTGGTTAATGCCGACGTTCTGGCAGTTTCCGACCGTGTCGATGGGGCTTGGACCGATTTGCTCGATCTATCACGCGCGATTCCTGCGATACATGGAACATCGCGGATTATTGGACACATCGAAGTCCCGCGTCTGGGCGTATCTTGGTGACGGCGAATGTGACGAACCAGAATCACTTGGCGCGCTGACACTTGCCTCTCGTGAAAACCTGGACAACCTGACCTGGGTCATCAACTGCAATCTGCAGCGGCTCGATGGGCCGGTGCGAGGCAACGGCAAGATCATTCAGGAACTCGAAGCCGCCTTCCG
>JAYTAK010000226.1:0-4624 GCA_043737515.1 Candidatus Kuenenia sp.
GATCTCCTACCCCAAAATCAAGACTTGACAAAGCACTATTCATCATCCCCGTCGTCGGCAGCAGTCGCCGCTCCGGTCTGTTCGGCCATAGAACCGGAATCTTTAACGGTGCTGAAGACTTCGCGGAGAACCACTGTTGCATAGGTGCCGGACGTGACCGAAAACGTTGCCATGATTGCAGAGTCATCGGTCAGCCTGGCCTCGGCTTCCGTGGGGAATTCTATCATTTTGCGACGAATTCCGGATGTCAGCTTCGAATACTTCTGGAAATCTTTGGGACTCAGGCGGAGCGACGACATAATCTCTCGCTCCATCTCCTCGATGGCTCCGGTCGCCACCAGCATTTCAGGGCCAGGCATCGGACCTGCCGGGACGATGTCGTCTGTTGGGGCATCAACTGGAAGGATGTAAGGCTTCGTTCCGTTACGACGAATGACGACTTCACCGGGAATCGGTGTTCTCAGAGTTTCGTCGGTCACGCGCTGAGCGAGCACCAGATTAAAGACTCCGGACTGCACGGCACTCAAGACCAGTCGTCGCATTGTGCGAGTTTGGTTTTCCGGCCAATGGTCGTTCGGCAGCGTACCTTTCAGCAGGCTCAACCCATCGACCATCGTATTGCCGTGATGTCCGAAGCGTTGAGTTCCAAAGTAATTCGGAATTCCATCCGCTGCCAGCGTCTGAAGTCGTTCATGCACGGCTTGTGCTTCTTCCGGTGTGAATGCACCAGACGGACTGCGAAGGACAAGACAAAACTTGTTGCCACGCAGATGCCCGGTCTTCAGTTTATTCGGATGGGCGGTCACAAGCAGGACTTTGATGTTTTCGTCGTTGAGCTTTGCAGCATGTTCGGCGAATCGTTTGGGAATGGAGACAAACTGCCGCGTCACTGCATGGCGGTCTTTCTGACCGGCCACACCGATCTCCTTGGCCGGCACACCAAGATTCCGCACGATGCGATGAATCAATTCCGGCGAGGTCAGGCCGCGTTTTTCAATCCACAGGTATCCGTGCTCACCCTTTCCTGTCGGCTGATAGGCAGGAACTTCATCCACCTGAAAGTCTTCCGGAGTGCTGCGAATAATGCACTCAGGGAGCACGGGGCTGAACAGTTTTGGCGGGTCAATGATGCGGGACAACAGTTCTGGAGAAATCGACATTGAGCAAAGTTTTCCTGAAGACGCAGCCATGCCAACCATGAAAAACAACGGCCATTCAGCGGCGACTGCAAACGCACTGTATCGAAATGGTGCTTCAGATGCGCGCATGAAAAAAGCCGAGCGGGGTCAGGCTCGGCTTTTTTCATGGTTGAACAAACGTGATCGGGGTTGTTGGAGAAGGCGGGGTTTGCTGCACTCGCTTTCGCCGGTGATCCCGTTTGCAGGGTTGTGATTCAGGAAAATGCACACCACATGCCAGAACTGAACGCCCAACCGTGGAACGCTGGCCGAAATGCTGTAAGATCCGTTGAGGAAATGGTTTACGGTGAACAAAGAATCTACAGCCGTGCAACAATCGCACTCAGCCAGCGTTAACGAAAATGAACATCCGGGTTGAGATTCTGATGCCAAAAAGCACCAGGCTGGCCAGTTCTTGACGATACGCAACTCGAAGGGTGTGACAAGCAACGCGCCGGTACACCGAATCACTCAGGGAGAAACAGGGCGAATGAACGAAGACGGCGTTCGAGTCACGCGGATTGACTGGCTGGCGGCGATTCCGTCCTTGCGGCTTTTCGAAGCGATTCGCCTGGCGATTTCGCCTCGCGTCTTCGTCCCCGCGTTGCTGCTGATGCTGTTTGCCTGGGGCACCACTCAGCTTCCTGGTGAGAGTTTCAGCGAACTCCGAGGGGCTAAACCTGTACGCAGCCTGCTGAATCTGTCCGAATGCGAACTTCCCGAATACCTGAACATCATCAACGAGTCTCTGACACTGGTCGCCACCGGAAGCGAGTTGCAGACTGCTTCGAGCGCCGTGAATCTCAGTTTGTGGATGCTGATGCTTGGATTCTGCGGAGTGGCCGCCATGAGGTCGGCTGGCTGTCGCTTCTGCTCAGGCACGGGAACCGGTTTGATTGCCTCCATCCGGTTTTCGCTGACGAGCTGGAAAGCCATCCTGATCAGCGCGTTGCTGAGCTGGATTCTGCTGGGGTTACTCTGTGCGGCGTTTCGGATTCTGTACTGGGGCGGCACCGTGACCCACATTGGCATGACTGCCATGGCATCGCTGATGTATATCGTTGGCTGCGTCGTGCTGGGAATCGGCTGGCTCTTGTCGCTCGCCGCGATCGCGATCGATCGGTGCGATGGTGCCGAAGCGCTGAGTCGCGGAATCAGTTACGTGCTGTCGCGCTGGCTGCGGGTGCTGGTCTATGCGACCGTGTTTTGTTTGATCATGGTGATCTTCAATCTGGCAACGCGGTGGCTTGGCGAACAGGCACAGGCCCTCGCATTGTCGTCGTACGGGAATACCGATCTATTGATGCGGAACAAGTTCGGCATTTCTGTCAGGCCAACGCTGGACGGGTTCGTCGAAATGCTTCGCCTGAGCATCTTTCTCTGCGAAATCGCGATTGCCTACGTGCTTCTCCGCAATGTCGAAGACGGTGTCAGCCTGCGAGAAATCGACGGTGGTCGTGTGAACAAATCATCCGACGGATCGGACTCATCCGTGCGATGAATGCAGCGGGCACCCGTTTACGCATTCAGCCGCTTCTGCAGCAGATCACGCAGTTTGTTCAGATCACTGGCGAAGCCACGGATGCCTTCGGCAAGTTTTTCCGTCGCCATCGCATCTTCATTCAGCATCCAGCGAAACACCGATTCATTCATGTCGATCCGTTCGATCGACATAGCGGCTGCATCAGCAGCGTTGAGTTTCTTTGGCACGTCGGTAGTGATCGCACTGAGTTCAGCCAGCAGATTAGGAGCGATCGTCAACAGGTCGCTGCCACACAAGGCCATGACTTGTTCCTTCGTGCGGAAACTCGCCCCCATGACTTCCGTCTTGTAACCGTACTTCTTGAAGTAGTTGAAGATCTGCGACACCGAATGGACGCCGGGATCGTCAGCGACCGGAATCTGATCAACCTTGCGTGCCGCCTTGTACCAGTCGTAAATGCGACCGACGAAGGGACTGATCAGCGTCGCGCCGGCTTCGGCACACGCCACGGCCTGGCCGAATCCAAACAGCAACGTCAGGTTGCAATGAATTCCATTTCGCTCCAGATGCTCGGCTGCTCGAATGCCTTCCCAGGTACTCGCAATTTTGATGAGTACCCGGTTGGTATCAACCCCCGCTTCCTTGTACAGCTCGATGAGTTGATACGCTTTATCGACCGTGGCCGTCATATCGAAGCTCAGGCGTGCATCGACTTCGGTGGAGACTCGCCCAGGCACGATCTCGAGGATTTGGCGGCCAAAGTTGACAGACAGGCGGTCGATAATCGCATCCACCAGCCCGCCGCGTTTCGTCTGATGAGCAGAAGCTGCGGAAATGGCTTCCTCGATCAGCCCATTGTACTGCGGCATCTGCGCGGCTTTGAACAGCAGCGAAGGATTCGTCGTGGCATCCTGCGGTTTGTGCTGTGCGATGGAGTCGATGTCGCCGGTGTCGGCGACGACAACGGTATGCTGCTTCAACTGGTCGAGACTGTTCACTGTAAAGATTCCACTGCAAGGATAGGGGAGCGAGAATATTTGTTATTACGGTTTCAACCGCGACGTGCAGCGTAATCAGTGGAGGCCATGAGCGAAAGTGTGCATCCGAACACACGAATCGTACTCGGCTTGGGATCCAAAGCTGCGATTCCTGTAGCTTGGACATTCATGTCCGAGATATTGACCAAACAAGGTCGCATGATCGAGCGGCTGTCAAGGTCCAATAACCATCGCTTCGACCGTGTTTTATGGCCATGCGACGGACATGAATGTCCATCCTACATTCGATCGGCCTACCATCGCACCCAAAACTTGACTCATCTGCAACATGTTTTGAAAAGTAAGCGCAGCTAATCATCCAGATCCCACTCCTCGTCGAGGACGATGTCCTTGACGGAATGAGGGTTGGAAGCTGGCTTAGCCGGTGCTTTGTCGTTCGAATTGTCTTTCGTTGCAGTTTTGTTGTTGCCTTCATTCAGGAACTCCAGCGAAGCCTCACGGAAGTACTTTTTCGTCTCCGTTGGCAGCGGCGTTGCAAGAGACTTCAGATCTGCCTCGACCCACGCTCTGAGACCGCCTTCCCAGACGACCGGCAGCAGCGATGCGAGGACTTCTTCAGACGGCTTGTCGCGCTGACTGCGAATCAGAATCAGCAGTGGTCGGATGTTGACGGGCTTTCCATCGTGGCTCGTCAGATGGATCTCAGCCAGCCTGGCGATCTTTTCTGCATCGTCGTCGGATGTCTGCTGCAACCAGACGAGCAGCGAACAGATCACCTCACGCGCATACCCCGGTTCACTGACAAAAGGGGCCATGTCACGCTGGAACTCTGCCGCTGATAGTCGCTCCAGTCCCGCCTTGGCAAACCGTGCTGCATATTCCCAATTGCGATCCAAGCCTGCTACCAACTGGCAATAGATCGCTCCCTGATCGTCGGTTTCCAACATTTCCTGCAGGAGTTGCTT
>JAYTAK010000227.1:0-4619 GCA_043737515.1 Candidatus Kuenenia sp.
TACAGCAATTGAGGAAGATGAAACCCGACGGCCAGAATCGTGAGCAGGATCAGACTCAGATCACACATGGGCACGACAAAGGCGTGCGCCCACGAATTCCGACCGACGTGTGCGGTTGTTTGAATCGATGACGTGATCTGTCCATCGAGATGCAGACCCAACTGACGTCGCACGGCATCCCATGAAAACTTGTCGCCGGTATTCGCGGTCAGACGGACCAGCGTATAACCTGCAACGGAAACGACAGCCGTCGCAATCGTGGACCATGCGACAAGGGCCTCCAGAGGAATCTGCTGCCCTGCAAGAAACGTCACTCCGCCAACGACCATCAGAATGGAAACACTCAGGCCGCTCAGGTAGTGCCGCGTCCGCAGTGTGTGCAGAACAAAGACGCTCAACAGCAGCCCAAACTGCAGCATGCGAACCTGTGACCAAGCGGCCCCTATGTGCCAGATCCCTGCTGCCGCCCATGCCAGACTCAATAACGTTGCCAGCCCGAAACCCGTGTGCTGACAAATGCTGTGCGGCGTTTCATCGAACCGCTGAAACAGCGGATGACGTCCGGTTGGCAACGGAATGGTGCTCAGGATTCTGTCCGGAATCCGTGTCGCCACCAGTGTCAGTGCCAAAGCCGCCAGTGCGGCAGGCACAAGCTCCAGTGGCAATTGATCAGCGATAGTTCGGTATTGATTCAAGAACGGAACAACCGAACCAACCGCAAGGATCAGCGAAAGCAAAGTCGCTGCTGAATATCGTCTGTCAGAAAACAACGTGGCATACACAAGATACAGAGCCACGTTGACACACGAAACCATGAAGCACGCTTTCAGATTCGTCAGTGCCACTGCAAACAGGATCGCCGACACGAACGTCACGAAGAGCTGAATCGGGCGACTCATATCCACTACGTTCCGTAGACGCAACATCCTGCTGCCGATACCTAACCCAACCAGCAGTGGCAGATACGTCAGGCCGTAGAACGCGACTGGAAGCGTGTGTTCGCCAATGGCACCGGCTGCAGAATCTCGCAGGGAAAACGCCAATTCGCGGAAAAACGCCGGTGTAAACTGGTACGCCACCGTCAGAAATACCAACGCCGTCCAGACGAAACCAGAATGGCGTGTGTCCTTTGCAGCGATGCCCATGAGAATTGCCGCCACGACCGCGGTTGGTACGACAGGTCGCACATCCGGAAAGCTCACGCCCGCGACCACCACCGATGCAATGGTCAAGGCGAAACCCACAAACAGCGGCACCGCAATATGCCATGGCAGTGGTCGCACGAGGTTTCCTGTCCGCTGACGGAACACATCGGCGATGGTTCGAGTCGTCAACAGAATCGTGGCGGCCAGCATCACGCAGCCAGGACCGAGCCATGCCACAGGAATCGCGGCCGATGACTTCAACCACACGAGTGAAATAAACTGAAGTCCCAGAATCGCGATCGGCAGAAATCCAAACACGCGCGGCCATTGCTTCTCTTCCGCCATCCAGAACATGTGTCGGTTGACCTTGACGACACCGATAGTCATCACTGCCCACAGGACTGCAGACAGTCCCGCCGCCAGAAATGCGTTCTCGACAGCAGGCAGCGCACCGGCGATGCAGAGCAGCATGTAACTCGCCACAAACGTTGTTTGCCGCCCGCGAAGCAGGAAGTCAAAGATGCGGGTGCTCGCGAACCACAGAAAAGCCGTCGCCGGAATCATCAGCCCCAGCACTTCGATGGCCGCGAGTGTGTTTTGCGTCGCTGTTCCGGACGTTAGCCAGTTGAGGGCCAGAAATGTCACGGGCAGCAGAAACAGCGTCAACAGATGCAGAACCTGAGCGGTCGCTCGCAGTCCAAGACGACGACGTCCGAATTCTGCAAATCCAAACGTTGCAGCCGTGTAGCCCAGAATGGTCAGATACTTCAGGCTCGTCGGCCAGGAATCAAATCGTTGATTCACCAGCATCAACGACGAACCGAAGACGATGGCCGCTCCAATGACCAGCATCCATTTGATGTTACGTTCCTGAAAGAACGCACCGACAAACCGTTCAAGACCAGAACGCTGGTCAGTCGCAGTTGCCTGATTGCTGATGTCCCGAGTTGGAACGGAACTTTGCGGGAGAAGAAAACGTTCTTCGTCGACCTCGTCAGGTAGATATGAACAGGGAATCGACATGAGATGGCTCCTTTGTCTGCGGGTGAATCTGAGTCAAAAGAGTGCCATATCATTTGTCGTGCCAGGAAGGAGTACGCTCCTCATTGATTCGATGTAACCCAATGGTGCTTACGCACTTATGTGCGACAAACTGAACCACAAAATCGTTGGGATCGCCTCATCTGCAGTCTGTCCACTGCACTCCTTTCGCAGTACCTTCGCTGCATGCAGCCTGGCCACAAAGAGGCACCAGCGAAATGGCGGCGTTGTTCTTGCACAAGCGAGATGCGGAATGCGAGTCGCGGAGCGACATCGCCTACGTAGCTCAGTCGCTCCGCCGACTGAGATTCCCTGGGCACATCGTGGTCTTGGCTTCAAAGATTCCTTATGGTTAACCCCACTCAGTCCGGGAAGCATCCGCATCTTTCAGAAAGTCATCATCCATGTTTGATCTCAAAGCAATTCAGTCTGCCTTGCGCGAATTCAGCTTCGATGGCTGGCTGCTTTATGACTTCCGAGGCAGCAATGTGCTGGCACAGCGAATTCTGCACATGCCTCAAGGCTTCATGGGTTCACGACGCTACTTCTATTTCATCCCTGCCAGTGGCACTCCCAAAAAACTTGTTCACCGCATTGAATCCGATGCACTGGATCATTTGCCGGGTGAAAAGATCATCTATTTGCGATGGCAGGAACTTGAAGCGGGCGTGCAAAACATCATCGCCGGACACAAGAACGTCGCAATGGAGTATTCGCCTCGCAATGGCAATCCGTATATTTCGCGAGTCGATGCCGGCACGGTTGAACTCGTCCGGTCGTTCGGCTCTGAAGTCGTTTCATCCGGCGATCTGATTTCGCTCTTCGAATCAACGCTGACTGAGGCACAGCTCAAGAGTCACCTCGAAGCCTCTGAAGTGACGAACGCCGCTTATGGGCGTGTCTGGAAATTCATCGCCGATCAGGTGCGAACTCACGGATTTGTCGAAGAGTTGGCGGTGTCTGATGAGATCATGCGGCATTTTTCTGAACACAAGCTGACAACGTACCATCCTCCAATCGTCGGTGTGAATGGTAACGGCGGCAATCCTCATTACGAAACCGGGACGGGGACTGATACGAAGATCGTTGAAGGCAGTTTTGTGCTCGTTGATCTGTGGGCCAAACAAGACCAACCCGGTGCCATCTACAGTGATCTGACGCGAACTGGCTACGTCGGTAAGTCCGTGCCCGACAAATTTACCCAGGTGTTCAACGTTGTCGCTGCCGGACGAGATGCCGGGATTGCCTGCGTCAAGTCCGCGTTCGCGGAGGGACGTCCGATTCAGGGCTGGGAAGTGGACAATGCCGTGAGAGGGGTCATTGAAGCGGCCGGATACGGACTGGACTTCTGCCACCGCACGGGGCACAGCCTGGCTCAGGAAGTTCACGGCAACGGCACGCACATGGACAACCTCGAAACGCACGAAACCCGCAGAATTCTGCCTCGAAGTTTGTTCACTATTGAGCCTGGCATTTACCTGCCGGAATTTGGAGTTCGCAGTGAAATCGACGTTTACATTCACGCCGACGGCAAGGTGCAGGTCACGGGCGGCCCTGTTCAGACCGCCATTGTGGCAATTCTGGGCGAGTTTTGAGTCCGGTGAGCGGAGTGGCGTGAGCCCTCCGGTACTTCGCTTCTTGTACCGGCAAGCTGACGCATGCCGCTCACCAATTCTCTCACTTATGACCGCGTGGAGCAAGGAGTCGCAGATTTTGGACCACGAAACCTGCGTCCGCAAATGTCCGGCAGTTTTTGCCCTGCAAAACCTGTGTTGTCTCATTTCCGCCGGACTGCTAAATTCCCGCCGGATCTTTTGATTCGTGCGATTTCCGAACGCTCAAGGATTGAGCGGCAACCCGTTTTCCACCACGGATGGTGATGACTATGACAACCGAATGTTCAACCACGGCCGATGCAATTACCGGCGTTTTAATGGCTGGCGACGCAGTGTTGAATCTCTCGCAGCAGCCGCTCAATACGGTCGCTGGCACACTCTATATTGCCGCCCATGACGACCGGCTCACTTTCCGTGACACACCGTCATCGGTGCATTGGGGTCTCGGGATGTCACGGTCGCTGCTGCAACTTCAGTCCGCGGTCGTCGATCGAATCGTGGTGATTTCGGATGAAAACTGCAGCGACGCTGCTGATGTGACCCGAGAACTCAATACTCACGGAATTCCGCATCTGCACTGCACTCTGATGAACGCCTGCGACTCTGACGCCTTCATGGATGAAGAAGATACCGAGGCCGTGACCGAACGACTCAGGCAATTGGGATACATTTGATTTTTGATTTTTGAATTGAGATTTTTGAATTGAGATTTCGAATTCAAAAAAGTGAGATCCCGGAACGGAGGCCGTGATCATGAACATGTTTTTACTCGGAATCGACGGACTACCGCGCTGGATGTGGCAGCAATTTGCCGATT
>JAYTAK010000228.1:0-4619 GCA_043737515.1 Candidatus Kuenenia sp.
CGCAGCGCTGTTCCGGCAGTTTCCAGACACCTGCCGGAACTGCGCTGCGCTTGGTCCGGCCTACTCAAGAATCACGCATTGACTTCGCTTACTTCCCCATGACCTGCTTCACGATCAGCGTCAGCGTAATGCAGCCGTAGAAAATTCCGCACCCGATGAGTGCGACGCGCCGCCACATCGGAGGCTGAATTTCTTTGGGCAGAAAACGTGTGTTGACGCGGAGAATCTGAAACGCTCCGACGGCAAGTATTGGCCCGGCGAAGGCACCAAGGATTTTGAACAGGGACAAAGCGTGGTCGCCCATCGACAGCACGACGATTCCCATTGCAGCAAAGCCCAGCAGTAACCTCGCGTAGACACGACTGGCCGACAGACTGTGAACTCCAGGCCAGCCGGACCACAGGACATCCGCCACAATTCGGGTCAGGCAGTCCGCATTGCCGATCTGTGTAGAAAACAGAATCCAGAATCCGTTGATCAGAGCCAGCACCCAGAACCCGCTCCACAATTGCTCGGCCATATGACGAGCCTGAAACGCGCCGGCGGCGTAACCCTCCAGCACGGTTCCCGGCGGCACGATGGCCAGCGTCAGATTGACGTTGAGAAACATCCCCAGCACACAGCCCATCGCCCACAGAACGGACTGGTCCAGCAGCGTGTACTTCCACCAGATCGGCCAGCGACGAAGATTGTCGACCGTTGGAAGAAAGACTCGGCCGATCGTTGCCAGTTTTGAGTTTTCATCGGCCATAATTCCGCCGAACGATCCCATCCAGGCTCCCATACCGAGACCCTTATCTCGACTGAGGTTTGAGATCGCCAGATTGCCAAGTCCTCCGGATCCGGCGGTGGCCGCAAACGCCGCCAGCAACATGAGGTCAGCCTCCGCCGGCAGGCCGTGCGGAATCAGAAATCCCATCGCCGTGCGTTTCCAGACGTCTGGCGGCACGAACAGGATGTTGGCGATGATCAGAAAACTGAAAATGAAAATGACCATGCCCCACGAAAGTCGCTCCAGGACTTTCTCGACGGACTTTCCGGAGAGCAGCAACATGACCCCGACGGCAACCACGATGAAGGAGATCCACAGCAGCGAGTTGGCATCCGCCTTCACAGGTTCGCGACCTGCCGCCGCCGCAAACAGCACGTTCGCACATCCCAGCGCCATCGCCGGTGCGACGAGCTGGATCACGCCCATCACGATATAAAAGATTCCCCAGATGCGCGATCCGGGCTGGAGTCGCATGATGCCTGTCAGAATCGGTTCGCCCGAGTACAGCGTGTAGCGAATGGCTTCCAGGTTGAAAATCAACTGCAGAAAAATGCCGACCGAAGCGATCCACAGAATCCCAGTGCCATACTTGACCGCCACCATCGGGCCGACGATCCATTCGCCACCGCCAATCGATGCCGCCAGCAGGATGGCTCCCGGCCCGATCGTCCGCAGGATGTTGCGAACATTGAATGGCAGCGGTTCCGGCAGATCTCCCGTTTGCCAGTCCGGAAGGCAGCCGTGATCGCGTTGCCCGGCATTGACGAGCAACGCTTCATTTGTGGCGACTGCCGATGGAGCATTAAAAGGATTTGTGGCTGGCGCTTCATAGGGATTTGGCCGTGTATCGGTCATATTGGGTTGTCGCAATGGAGAGGTGTTGACTGTGAAGAGCGCCGCGAACCCGATCCGCTCAATTTGAGATTTCAAATCTGAAATCTGAGATCAGAGTTTAGCAGGATCGTGACTCCTCCGCCTGCATCAGTCTTCACAGAACAGCCATTTGCCGCAACTGACGCCATCCTATGGTCGTCCATGACTACACCACGTTCAGGACGACGTTCAACTCATGGAAATCAAGATCATCATCAATGACCTTCACCGTGACCTGGTACTGGCCAATCCTGGTGTAGGTATGCTGAAAGGAGAATGACGTTGCACCTGGCGGAAGATTGACCGCCTGCCACAGGCCATTCGCGCTCCATTGAATGAAGACCTTGAACGAGTCACTCGGACTGCGGTCTGAAATCAATCCCTGAATAATAATTGGCCTGCCGACTCTCAGCGGAGGCAGGCTTGCTGTGATGCCGAGAATTTTCGGTGCCGCGTTGCGAACAATCGTGGTCAGGTTCGCACCATTCGTCCCGCCAAACTGGTCGCGCCAATGAAGAGTGACCCGGTATCGATCGTTCGGCCCGTCCGGATCGTCGAGATAGCGGTGCCACACGCGAATATCACGCGGTGAGCCGGGCGCGAAACGGAAGGTCTGTGCTGGAGATCCATCGCCCCAATTCACATCCAGAAAAAATGTATGGAGGGGATCTGGTTCGGTAATATGACCAGTCACAACGACGCTTTGCCCCTCGATAATTTCCGGTGTGATCGTGATGTTTTCGAATGCAGGTGGCGTGTTGCGGGTGATCACCACATCGTTGCCGTTGCCACCTCTGTAGGTGATTGTAAAACTGAGTCCATCTACGAGGAATGAGGATCCTTCAACCAACATATTTCCCGCCAGATCGCGAAAGACCTGATTCGCCGGAAGTTGATTTGTTCCGGTAACATTGACAATCCTGAATTGCTGGCCGACGGTCGGAGTGAAGCCCAGTCGCACATCGAGTTTGGGATGTGCGGCAGCACCCAGACTTAACGCTGCGGTCATGAGCTGATCAAACTGCGTTGCATTCGCACCATTGATCTGCGCGACAAACCGGGACTGGTTCCCCAGAAACGTGGACTCAGTGACGGTGAGGATTCCGATTCCGGCACCGGGATTGAGCACTCCGGCATTTTGAATGATCTCGCGAACGCGTCCTTTGCCGGTCAGAATGCCCCCATTAACGATGAAATCATCCTGATTGAGGGCATGCTGGCCATTGACGACCAGCGTTCCGTTGGTGATCGTCGTTGTACCGCGGTACGTGTTGGCGGCGGTCAGGAGTAACCGGCCAGGCCCCGGCTTCGTGATGGAGGCGGGGGTGCCGAACAAGTTCGCGCCGTCGTCGATCAGCGCGTTGACTATCAGATCGTTCGCGGCCTGGCCATCAGCAACGGGGAAACTGTGGAGCCCCGGCGTCAATTGCAACTTGCCGTTGACGACTGCAGACTCTGTGGCTCCAATGGCGGTCAAATCTCCGGCCAGGATGTTGCGCCCCCCTGCGCCGATCGAGCGGAGGAGCCCGCCGGTCATCACCACGTCGTTGAAAAACAGCGTCGCGTCGTTGGCAGTGGCAATGCTGTGATCGAGATCGATACGCTCGAAGAACCGCACCCTGCCGCCATCTTCGGCGGTCAACTGCGAGCCGGATACTTCCGACTCCTCCGTCACAACGAGTTGCGTCTCAGCATCGCTCACTTTCACCTTGCTGCCCCCCACGGCCACGAGCGAACGAATCGACTCTTCCACCCCAGACCCCATAATGAATTCTCCGCCACCGCTCAATTCCACGACTGCCGAATCGGCAATCACATTGCTGTGCGTGCGATGGAACACCCGGGCACCATTGCGAATGAACAGGTCGTGTGGAATGAAGATTCGCCCGTCCAAAGGAGCGTCCGGGGAGAATCCACTGGCCAGGATGAGCGCTCCCGCATTGATGAATGTATTGCCGTGCGTGTTGTTCTCACCGGGACGCAGGAAGAGCGTGCCTCCCCCAGTTTTCTGCAAGTCACCGTCGGCAAGACCCTGGGTAATTTTCAAGTTTGCACCGGAGGCGATATTGAACTCGATCGGCGTCGTGGAGCCCGGGTTCAAACGCAGTCGCCCCTTGCCTGCGTCGGAGCCAACAAATGCGGTGTTGCTGCCTGTCACCGACAACGTGTCGGTAAGGGTAATTGCGCCGCCGATGTTGTCGTCGGAATCGTCGTGGAGTTCGCGATTCAGGATGAACATCGTGACCGTGCTCACGCTGTTGGCTTCCATCGTGAGTTCGTCGATCGTTTCCTGAGCAATGGCCAGGAAGCCGCCGTTCCGCAGCGTGACATCGACGCCGGATTTTAATTGTCGCAGTTTGCGGAAGGTTGTGTTCAGACCTCGCTCGCCTACGACGACCCCAGCTTCGTCGCCGCTCACCACAAGCGGGCCAGCGATCGCGGCCACGTTATCCGGCTTATCCAGCACGAGCTTCAGGTCGTCGCCGAGCCTGACGTCGGCAGTGTTCGCGTTTTCCACCACGAGGTCGTGCCCGTTGATCGAATTCGCGTCGTTGCCGCCGAAGATCACGTTCCCTTCGCCGCTAAATGTGATGTCGCCGTCGCCGGAATCCGAAAGGATGCCGTTGAATTCCAACTCCGGAATATCCACCGCCCCATCGACCAATTCAATCTGGTGATTGCCATCGGAGAAGCGAATATCCAGATTGAGCTTCGAATCGCTCAGGTTCACATCGCTCCTGGGTGCATAAATGATATCGCCGGTGAGATCAATTCGGTTGCCGCGAATCAGGTAGCCTTCGCCCTGGAAGGTGATGTTGTGGAAGTCCGTGCCGGAGGGGAAATCGTTATTGAGCCCGCGATCGGTGAAGCGGATCGAGTCGGGAAAGACAAGGTCGTCTCCGGCATTCGGGCGGATGTTGCCCTCCCAGTTGAAGCGATTTGTCCATTGATCGCTCGTCACTGAACCGCCGTC
>JAYTAK010000229.1:0-4616 GCA_043737515.1 Candidatus Kuenenia sp.
CTCCATGCGGGCAAGCCGCAATGGTGGCCAGGTGCCGATTCCGGGTGATGGCTGGTGATGATCCTCGCTCGACGGAGGCAAGCTCCGCCGGGGCGTCAACTGGGTTGGGGGCGAAGCCCGCGCCAAGAAAGATGCGTGGCTTTCGCGGAGCGAAAGACGACACTAAATTCCTGACCGTTCCTTAATCGATTTGCCGCATTCTCGGCGACCGAGTCTCTCGCCCCGCGAATGACTCGGAATGCAGAACGGGATTAAGATTAAGATATCGGTTGCGTGATGAGTCGCGGACAATTCGTCAGCGGCCTCGCGACACACTTTCGATCGTTCGACAAGTGAATGCCCCACGAGAATTCAGTGTCGCTTGTCACTCTTAATCATAATCTTAATCATAATCGATTTGCCGCATTCTTCGGCGACCGAGTCTCTCGCCCCGCGAATGACTCGGAATGCAGAACGGGATTAAGGACTGGCGCACCAATAAGTGTCCCCTCGTGGCGGATGCTGCCAGCATCCGAACCGACGCTGGCAGCGTCGGCCACGACAGTTATTTCTGCGCCGGTCCTAAGATTAAGATTTGGTCATGAAGATTTGCCCGGCGCACAGTGCCGCTAGGTCTTCGAAGTACCGCGGGTATGTCTTCGCCGTGCAGCCGGGATCGAGGATCCTGATGCCGGGGACTCTCAGCCCGAGCAGCGAAAAGCTCATCGCCATCCGGTGATCGTCATAGGTCTGAATCTCAGCGGGCTGCGGCGTTCCCGGATGAATCCGCAATCCGTCGGTCAGTTCTTCGGCGTGAATTCCGGCACGCTGGAGTTCCGTCACCACGGCGGCGATGCGGTCCGTTTCCTTGTGACGCATGTGACCTACATTGCGAATCGTGGTCGGGGAATCCGCAAACACAGCCACGGTCGAGAGTGTCTGAGCTGTATCGCTGATCGCATTCATGTCAATGTCGATGCCGTGCAGCGATCGACCGGTGACCGTGATGCGATCACGTTGCCATGCAACTTCGCAGCCCATTTGTTCCAGTGCGGCCGCAAATTCGACATCACCCTGCAACGCATGTCGGGACAAACCTGTGACGGTTACGGAGCCACCGGTCACGGCCGCCGCTCCGAAGAAATAACTGGCGGCGGAAGCGTCCGGTTCAATATCGTAAGTGCCGGGGCGATACAATTGTGGCTCAATCCGGAATGACGACAGATCATCGGGATACTGCACACTGGCTCCAAACGCCTGCATCATCTGCAGAGTCATCGTGATGTACGGTTTGGAGACAAGTTCACCTTCAACTCTGACATGAACGGTTTCGCGGCACGCAGGCGCAGCCATGAGCAGGCTGCTGAGAAACTGACTGCTGATATCGCCGTGAATCGAAGTGCTGCCGCCGCGCAGGCTGCCAGCGCTTCCATCTACTACAATCGGAGGACAATCGCTGTTTGGCTGTTCGAATCGAATATTCGCACCGAGCGGTTTGAGGGCGCGGACCAGATCACCAATCGGTCGTTGTCGCATTCTTTCGACGCCGTCCAGACGATACTGTCCGGTCCCCAGCGCACAGAGTGAAGTCAGAAATCGGATACTGGTGCCGCTGTTTTCCAGCCACAAGTCCGCAGACTCAGCGGGAATCCGACCACCCAGACCATGGACCGTGCAGCGACAGGCGGCGAGATCCTGATCGACGGTGAACCCCAGCCGTCGCAGACTTTCGATCATCACGCGTGTGTCCTGACTGTCCAGGACACCTGTCATCGTCAGCGGACCATCCGCCAAAGCCGCCATCACCATTGCGCGATTGGTAATGCTTTTAGAACCGGGTGGACGGATCACTCCGCGAACCGGAGCTGTTACAGGTTGCAGTTCAATGAACGTCATGTGTTTCGTGGTGGTTGAAAATGTAGGTTGGACATTCTTGTCCGACTGCGATTAGACGGGCAAGAATGCCCATCGTACCTCAATATCAAGCCTTGACTGAGCTCTACCCTTCCGCAGCTTCCAGACCCGGAGCCGCGATGGTGGTGACATCCTGCG
This sequence comes from Candidatus Kuenenia sp., assembly GCA_043737515.1. GTDB lineage: Bacteria > Planctomycetota > Planctomycetia > Planctomycetales > Planctomycetaceae > SXXK01. The sequence continues at coordinate 2,032 of JAYTAK010000229.1, forward strand.
TTTCGCTCTGATCCGAAGGCACTGCTTCCACGACGATCGTGCCTGCTCCGGCCATGAGTTTCGGGCCTTTGCGGTTAGCGTCGATAATCTGATGCATGTGCTCGGCGGACATCGTTTCCATTTCGATCAGATCTGCCGTGATTTTTTCCAGCGTCGTGCGCTGAGATGTCAGCGTGTCCATGGCCGTGCGATACGCTTCATCGACGAGGCGTTTCACTTCGATATCGATCTCACGCAAAGTTGCTTCGGCATGAATCGATTCGGAAACGATCCCGCCTCCGCCGTGGAGGAACGGTGAACGCTGAGATTCGCTGTAATACATCCGGCCCATGCGGGGACTCATGCCGAATTCAGTGACCATCCTGCGCGCCAGATCGGTAGCGCGCTGCAGGTCGTTCTGCGCACCGGTGGACGTTTCATTATAGATAATCTGTTCAGCAGAAATCCCGCCGAGCAGCACGGCGATGCGGCTTTGCAGTTCCGATTGCGTCAGCAGTTCACGATCATCTTCCGGCAACTGCAGCATGTAACCCAACGCACCCATGCCGCGGGGAATGATGGAAATCTTATGCACAGGATCTGTGTGCGGCAGACTGGCGGCGACCAGAGCGTGTCCGGATTCGTGACACGCAACGCGGCGTTTGACGTCTTCCACAATAATACGAGACGTTTTTTCAAGACCCGCAATCACACGTTCGATCCCGTCTTCGAAGGCCTTCATCGTGACGCGCTTGTCTTCGCGTCGAGCTGACAACAAAGCCGCCTCGTTGACAAGATTTGCCAGATCCGCTCCGACGAAGCCAGGCGTAAGTTTCGCCAAGCGCCGCATATCGACGTTGTCCGACATCTTGATTCGCTTGGAATGCACGTTGAGGATCGCCTCACGGCCCTTGATGTCAGGGCGATCCACAAGAACGTGGCGGTCAAAACGTCCGGGACGCATCAAAGCCGGGTCCAGGGTTTCCGGCCGATTGGTGGCCCCCATCACGATCACGCTGTGATCGGTACTGAAACCGTCAATCTCAACCAGCAACGCATTCAGCGTCTGTTCGCGTTCGTCGTGTCCACCCGGAGCACCACTGCCGCGGACTTTGCCCAGCGCATCAAGTTCGTCGATGAAGATAATTGCCGGTGCCCGCTGCAGAGCCTGCTGAAACATGTCGCGGACACGAGCCGCACCGACGCCCACGTACATTTCCACGAAGTCCGAACCGGAAAGTCCGAAGAACGGGACACCTGCTTCACCGGCAACGGCCTTGGCCAGCATCGTCTTGCCAGTGCCGGGAGGTCCAACAAGCAGCACGCCGCGCGGGATGCGACCACCGAGAGCCTGATACTTCTGCGGCGTTCGCAGGAACTCAACGACTTCTTTCAGCTCTTCGACCGCTTCATCAATGCCCGCTACGTCGTTAAATGTGACATGCACGTCTTCCTGAGCATACAACCGACCGCGACTGCGTCCGAAAGACATGGCCGAACCGGTCCCTCCGATGCGTCGCAGCACGAAAATGAAGGCTCCCACAAACATCGCGGTGATGACCAGCATCGGAACCATTGAGACCCATTCCGACTGCAATTCCGTGCCATAAAACGTGATCCCCATTTCGTTAAGTCGGTCCTCCAGTTTCGCACGACTCACATCGCTGATGCCGATCAGTGGCACAATGTAGCGTTTGAAAGGGCCACCCTTGCCGGCCTTCGCATCTTCGAGAGACGGATATTGCCATGTCAGGGCCGTCTGCGACAGCGAGACTTCGTACATCTGGGTGTCGTTCAGCGTCGTCTTTTCCAGCTTCTCCATGACCGCACTGTAGGACATGCGTTCGCCGCTGCGGCTTCGTGCCGCGACAGAGATCACGACGGCTGCGATGAGCCCGATCGCGATCAAGTACCACATTCCGTTATTTGACTGACTGCGGTCTTTTCGCGGCGCGCGACCTGACTTGCCGGAATTCCCTGAATCATTTCCAGACGACTGATCCTGCTGATCTGACATTCTGCACTTTACCTGCGGAAAAATCCGGCTGACCGTGATCGTTGCGAACCCGCAAATTCATCGGCAATCGGAATGGATGTGTTCAACGACAAAACTGACGTTCCCTGTCTGCAACTTTAGACCTGCTTATTGTAGCGGTCAACCAGCGATGAAACGACAGTTGGCAAAGTTTTGATTCCCGAGGACGGGTTCGCGCGGTCTGACCGACCAGAATGCAGAAAACGGGGGCAGAATCGAATCGCAGGATTCCGTTTTGCGGCTATCATTCGGCAAAATTCCTTGACTTTCAGAAAACCCGACCGCTGAAACGTTCGCCATTCGCGAATTGTTCACACGCTGCCAGATGGAGGACGCATGGTTCGCGATTTTACAACGGAGAGTCTGTCGCACGATCCGATTCACGGGTACATCCCCTTTATTTCCCGCGTGGGTCTGCCGTCCGGCGAAGCTGCCGAACAGGATCTGATCGACCATCCGTGGGTGCAGCGAATGCGCCAGATCCATCAGTTACAGACCGCGTGGTGGGTATTTCCGTCGGCCGAACACATGCGGTTTCAGCATGTGCTGGGCGTCATGCATCTGGGTTCCG
>JAYTAK010000230.1:0-1970 GCA_043737515.1 Candidatus Kuenenia sp.
GACAGGAAACACTCCATTTCAATTTCAGGTGAAATCGGCAGAGCAAACGAACGTCGTTCCCAGAGCCAAATTACCTGAAAAAGAAAGCGGTGACGAGTCCCGCACTCCAAACGTCGGCTGGTCCGGCCTACAGAGCAACCCGAATTCTTAGTCGTGACGACGCACTAGTCGCTTGCTGCGCATGTAAATGAGGCAGCTTCGAGAAGTTGCTTCGAGAAGTTCGCCTGCGCGAAAGCATTGCGGGCAGAATTAATGCTTATCGCCAGGCTGCCACATCGGTGAGCATTTGGGACATGATATCGAGGACGTTCAAACACAAGTCGGCCAGAATCACGCTGAGATTTGCACGAACCTGCGTCATTTCTGTAACCTTACGCCACATGACGGGACTTCATTTCAAGAAGACACTCGTCAGCCTCTGCTTTTTCAAGACTACTTGCCGGGACTTCAATGGCCTCGGCAACTTAGCTGCTGTCGGATTCCGTGCTTAAATCTGGTCACTTTGCTCGACAGGTTTTTTATGAATCGATTTGTCCTGTTTTCCGTGGTTCTGTTGATTGCCATGCTGGCTTCGTCAGCTTCACCCAACGACTGGGCTCGATTTCGCGGCACGGACGGAGCAGGAGTTGCCGTCGGGCAGACAATTCCTTCCGTTATCGGGCCAGACAAGAACCTGTTGTGGAAGGTCGCAATTCCCGCAGGCACTTCGTCGCCGATCATTGTCGGTGAAATGCTGCTGCTGACTTCTCACAAGGATGACGACCGCACTCTGCATTGTCTCAATGCGTTGACCGGTGAATCTGTCTGGGAGCGATCGGTCAAAAAGGGGCACGACGAAATTGCGACCGCTCCGGCGGGTGCATCGACGCCAACGCCCGTCAGCGATGGCAAGTCAGTTTTCGTTTTCTTTCCTGATGCCGGAGTTTTTGCATGGACTCTGGATGGCAAGGAACTCTGGCAAAAGCCCACACCTGTGTCCAAAACGATGCACGGCTTGTCGGGTTCGCTGGTGTACTTCGCCGGGAAGGTCTTCCATGTCGTGGACCAGCTGAATGAATCCTTTATCTGTGCCTATGACGCGAAGACCGGCGACGTCGTTTGGAAGACAGACCGTGTTTCCGGTTTGACGGGCGGCTATTCGACTCCGGTGATCTACGAACCGAAAGGCGGGGCCCCGTTGCTGTTGACGACCGGACCTTTTGAAGTTGTCGCTTACGATCCCGCGACCGGAGAACGTGTTTGGTGGCTGATGGGCAAGAGCAATGCACCGGTGAGTTCACCCATCATCCGAGGCAATCAGATGTTCTTTTGCGAGCCCGTCGGAGAAGCTATTCCAATGTCTCTGCTGGGAAGCTTCGACAAGAACAAGGACAGTCTGTTTCAACCGGACGAAACCGAAAACAATGAGGCCATCAGTCGCCTCATGGCCCGGATTGATGACAACTGGGGCAACAAAGACTCGATCGTGGACGAAGCGGAATGGAACAAGGCGTTTGGCAGTTTTGCTGGAAAAGGTGGCCTGGTGTCGGTCAGTCTTTCCGGCACTGGCGATGTGTCTGACAAGAACGTCAACTGGACGTTCTCAAAAGGCATGCCGTATATTCCTGGTGTCCTGGTCGATCGGAACACAGTCTTCGCGGTCGATGATGGAGGTCTGTTAACGACTGTGAATGCACAGACCGGAGAACAGATTAAAAAGGGACGCCTGAAGCAGGGGAATGGACAATACTACGCATCGCCAGTGGCCGCTGGAGACCACGTCGTACTGATCGACACAGCCGGAGTCGTGAACATCCTAAGCAACTCGCCGGAATGGGACAGTGTGTCAAGCTGCGAGCTGGGAGAAGAATGCTTCGCGACTCCCGCGATTGGCCACAATCATCTGTATGTCCGAACAACGCAATCGCTCTTTTGCTTTGGCGAAACCAAATAGTCCCGACCGTTGTCGAATGGCCTGCGGCGAGTCTGCT
>JAYTAK010000231.1:0-4613 GCA_043737515.1 Candidatus Kuenenia sp.
GCGAAAGTCCCGTGAGGGACGAAAGATGTCTGTCGTCCCTGACGGGACTCTCGGACGCCTGGGTTCTTAACCCACCGTTGAAACGGTGGGCTATTTTCATTCGTCCCTGACGGGACGAATCGCAGGTGACAAGTTGCTTCCCTGGCTGTCCCGTGCAACCGCTGTTTCGCTCTGCCGACTATGGGCAACAATTCCCATGTGAACCGAATGACCTGGGCAATCTCCACTTTTCAACTCCCCAGTGCGACGCATCGTGAGTTTATCAATTGCAGCAGACGACTCACTTGGCATTCGACGAATCCCCTTCTTCTGCAACTGGAATCGGACCAAGCAATTCGTCAAGGTGAGGCGAGATCGGTTCGCTGAGCGGCAGAAACCAGATTGCCGGTTTGCCCTGCTCGCGATACTGGCGGTCGAGCGTCTCGAAGACTTCCTTCGTCGAGGAGGCCGGGCCGAGCATTTGGTCGAGCAGGGGGACCGCCGACTGATTCAAGGGGAGCGTGGCCAAGTCCGCTCTGGCCCGAAAGCGGACTCGCGCCTGCTCCAAGGCCGCGACCGCATCCACCTTCGCGAGCGGCGGAAGTGGTTTGTTCTCATTCAGATCGGCGAGCAGTTGCTCGGTCTGTTGTTTCAAAGGCACGGCGGCATCGTCGTCGCCGTAGACCTTCAAAGATTCTACCACCTCGCGCTGCGCGGCGTCGCGGTCTCCGAGTATCCATTCGCACAGGGCCAAATGATACCGTGCTCGACCTTGGGCGAGAGCGGAAATCGTGTCTCTGCTTGCATCCCCCGACAGCAATCGCCGCAGTTCGTCGCGAGCCTGTTCCACTTCCCCCAATTCTCGCAGTGCGGACGAGCGGTTCATGCGGGTCATGAACGTGATTGGCGCTTTGTCCGGGCTGTCGGCCAGCAACTTCAACGATTCCTCATAGTAAGCAATCGCGTTGGCATGATCCCCCTTGCGGAATGCGCGGACCCCCGCCGCAGTCAGAGACTCGGCATTCGGCTGGAGCAGTTCATCGAGATGCGGAGCCAACGGCTGATCGGGCAGCAGGAAATAGACGGCGGGCTTGCCGTCCGCCTTGTATTGGCGATTCAGCCCCGCCAGCACGTCCGCGACGGGCTTCGCGGGACCGAGCAGACGTTCGACTTCCGGTAGAATCGGATTCAGCTGACCCGTGATCGCGGTGGCCTCCTTCACCCGTTGAGCTATTTCGTCTTCGGGAAGCTTGATTGCCTGAAGGATCTCATGATAATTCCACAGTACGGTCTGCATGCTTGGATGGTCATGGCCCGTCATGCGTCCGAACTGGTGAAAGATGGCGACGCACCGGCGCGTCAGCGGCTCGGCCTCCGCCAGACGGTTCGTGTCCTTGAGCAACTGCGCCAGGTTGTTGAGGAAGATGGCGACTGTGGGGTGTTCGGCTCCGTAGGACTGCTCATCAATGGCCAGCGCGCGGCGCATCAGCGGCTCGGCCTCCGCCAGGCGGTTCGTGTCCATGAGCAACGCCGACAGGTTGTTGAGGGCAATGGCGACGCTTGGGTGCTCGGCTCCGTGGGACTTCTCGTCGATGGCCAGCGCGCGGCGCAACAGGGGCTCGGCCTCCTCCAGACGGTTCGTATCCTGGAACAAATGCGCTAGGTTGTTGAGGCTCGTGGCGACGTTTGGGTGCTGGGCTCCGAAGGACTGCTCGTTGATGGCCAGCGCGCGGCGCAGCAGGGGCTCGGCCTCTGTCAGACGGTTCGTGTCCTTGAGCAACTGCGCCAGGTTGTTGAGGAAGTTGGCGACTTTGGGGTGCCCGGCTCCGTAGGATTGCTCATCGATGGCCAGCCCACGGCGCATCAGGGGCTCCGCCTCTGTCAGACGGTTCGTGTCCTTAAGTAACGACGCCAGGTTGTTTAGGTCGATGGCGACTTTTGGGTGCTCGGCTCCGTAGGACTTCTCGTCGATGGCCAGCGCGCGGCGCATCAGCGGCTCGGCCTCCGCCAGACGGTTCGTATCCTGGAACAAATGCGCTAGGTTGTTGAGGCTCGTGGCGACGTTTGGGTGCTGGGCTCCGAAGGACTGTTCGAAAATTGCCAGAGCGCGGCGCATCACGGGCTCGGCCTCCGTCAGCCGGTTCGTGTCCTTGAGCAACTGCGCCAGATTGTTGAGCACACCGGGAACTTCCGGCGATTCTCTCCCGTACTTGTCTTCCAGAATCCGTTGGGCTTCGACCAGCATCTGTTCGGCCTCCGCGTATCTGGCCAAATCATGCAAGACGCCCGCGGATTTGATTGCGGCATCGGTCCAGTCGTTCGATTCCTTTTCGGACAGCGCGAGCGCCCGACGAAACGCGGCGAGCGCCCGTTCGTTCCATTCGGGCTTGGGAGACTCGCGAAACCGAGCCAGCGCTGCGGTTCCCTCAAGCATCGCCAACTCTCGGCCTTCCTGACGCTGGTCGTTCGCCGCCTGGAAGACGTCGTCATACTTCCCCTGAGCCAGCGCCGTGCGAGCGCGTTCCAGCGGAGAGACAGGAGCTTCCGGAGTCGAAACGGGCATCTTCCTGTCGATAATCGCCAGGACTTCCTCCAGCGGCAGATTGACCAGAGCAGGAAGTTCCTTCAAAGCTCGCTGTCGGGCGTCTTCAGCACTGATCTCTTTGTTCGCGAGCAGTTGATGCAGGAAGCGAGCGGCGAATTCCTGTTCGATCTGCTCAATCTGCTGTACCTGTTGTCGAGCCGCATCCGCCGCCAGCCGCTCGTTTTCTTGATTCTGGCGTTCTCGTTCCTGGTCTTCCCGCTCCTGCCGTTGCGCGAGGCGTTCAATTTCCTCACGCTCTCGTTCCACCTGCTGCTGCCAGCGGATGGAACCAACCGCGACAAGCACAATCGTCACCACCACAACGATGGCTGCCATCGACCACGCCACCGTCCGTCGCCAGGCATGTTCGGCACGACGCAGGTCGGCAAATTCATCCTTCAGGCGTTCGACCTTCAGTTCCAGTTCGGTGTCGCTGGAGGCTGCGTGACGGAGATGGCCTTCCTGTTTCCAACGCTGACGCCACGACTCCTGCAACGCGCGGCGTTCGGACTGATAGCCAGCCGGATCGGGATGCGTGAGTTGATCGTGGCGGATGCTGCCAGCATCCGAACCGACGCTGGCAGCGTCGGCCACGGCATTGGTTGCTGCACCGGTCCTGGACGGGAGGTCCAACTCCTCCAGCGGATGGTCGAGCGTGCAGCCGTCGTCCGTGAAGATCAGCCACGTCTTCTTGCCGCGCGCTCGGGCGTAGAGAAACTCAAACTGCGTGTACGAGACACGGATGAAACCGTCCTGCGCGAACTCAGTCCCGACCGTGGGAGGCTCGGCCCCGTAACCGCGACCGACGAGCTGAATCAGCCCGTCGCAGTCGTCGATCTTCGCCCGCAGCACCTGCCGCAGATCACCCGACTCGGTCCCGAAAATGTCCTGCGTGACCGGGTCGTAACCAAGCCTCAACAGGACGTTCGCCACAAGCTGACGAGTCGCTCCGAACTCAGACGTGACCGCCGAAATGAAGATGCGTGGTTTCATGGATAACGTCCCGACAAGCGAAAACCGATTTGACACAAACAGGTCGATGTCAGCGATATTGGAAAGCAGGGTGATTCGCGGCTAGTGCTTTGTCAGGACTTAAAATGTAGGTTGGACATTCTTGTCCGACCGCGTTTTGACGGGCAAGAATGCCCATCGTACCCCAAAATCGAGTTTTGACAGAGTACTTGTGCTCCGTCAAGATTTAATTTTCGGGTTCAGGTTATCAGCCGGAACGCGTTAGCGTCCGGTTTTAACCGTGGGCTAATGCCCTGCGGCTGATAAACACAACCCGAAGTGGTTCAAACAATGAGGTTTTCCAGAATGGCCGATTCTCAATTCCTGACACCCGAACCTGGATTTCAAATGCGTCGTTCGGTGATGATTGAGACAGAAAGTTTTTTCACCACAGATAAACGCAGATGGACACAGATTTATCGAAGAGTTGTTTAGATCCTTTCTCCGGATTGCTGTGTCCCTGCAACGACTTCCAGCAAACAACTTACGTCACGCCGGACCTTGCCGTCAGATACCGACAAACCGCGAATCCGCCTCGATACAATCATGGGGTGTCCCCGCTGTTCGTCTCGCTGTTCGTGCCCGCTGTTCGTGCCTGGTGTGTCCCCGCTGTCCGTCTCGCTGTTCGTCCTCACAAATCCATCCCCGCCCCATTATCCCTCAGCCAGCATTTCCGTTCCTGAAAGTCCGGCATTACCTTGTCCACTTCATTCCGAAATGCGGCTGAATGGTTTGAATGAATCAGGTGAGCCAGTTCATGGACGACGATGTAGTCGATGACCGTGAGTGGGGCCATCATGCACTTCCAGTGGAAGTTCAGATTGCCGCTGGCGGTGTGAACTCCGTCAGCACAGGTGATCGTCAAAAAGTCCTCTTCCCGGCACTGCGTGAAACGTCGATGGCGATCTCAATGTACATGTACTCCAGGGCAGACCAACAAAAAAACCACCGGACGATCCCGAAGGACTGTCCGATGGTTATGTTTTTCTCGACGTGGTCAGATCGCCGAGGCTCCAGTTGGTTTCTCAGGCCAACTGCT
>JAYTAK010000232.1:0-4607 GCA_043737515.1 Candidatus Kuenenia sp.
CGGTCGGTCTTTGAGCAACAGCCCGATATCCGGCCGCTTGCGCATGTAATCAACGCGAAGTTCAACGAGTTCGGCCTTTTTTTCAGCCAGAGCCCTGTGCTCTTCCTTCATGGACGAATTCCGGGTTCGTCCGAGACTTACGCAAATCATGTTCGTTCTAATCCGCCAGGAAGCGTTTTTCTGCGGCGTGCAGGCAAAACGCCGCAGCCACGGGTGACAACCCACTTTTGCGAAGTCTAGGACATCGTCGTCCATTCCGTGAGCGTGAAAGCGATGATCACGAAATTTTGGAACCGGATCCTGGAAAACACTGAGTGCGGACGTCATCGGTACAACGGCGTTGCTTCCAATGTTGCCATCTCGCTCCGTCGAGAAGAGCCCACAAGGTGGCCCGCGCGACAATCAGCCCCACTCGCCATCTTCATCAGCTCAGGTTGACGATGGCGCGTCGGCGACGAGTCGCGGTTTCTCAAACATCACGTCTTCCTCATCAGGCCCTCAACAAGCGACCTTTGGAGTGCGGCGACTCGTCACCGCTTTCTTTTTCAGGAAACGTGGCTCTGGAAAAGACGTTTGTTTGTATGGCCGACTTTCCCTGAAATTGAAGTGGAATGTTCACTGTTTTTCCACGCCGATTGACAAAAATGTCGTGTTGGAAAGGCAAAGCGGCGACAAGTCGCCGCACTCCAAATGACTGTCGCCTGCCGTTACAGCATCACCTCAGAAATCTCGTTCCCGCCCTGCGAAATTTCGACAGGCCGACCGGCTTGATCCGGGACGCGCGTCGCAGGATCGATGCCCAGAGTTCGGTAAATGGTGGCCACAAGGTCTGCCGGGCGAACGGGTTTGTCCTGCACATACGCAGCCTGAGAATCCGATGCCCCGTAGACCGTTCCGCCTCGAACGCCGGCTCCTGCGAGCAGAGATCCGTAACAGTTCGTCCAGTGATCGCGTCCGGCGTTGCCGTTGATCCGGGGCGTGCGGCCCATCTCACTGGTCACAACGATCAGCGTTTCGTCCAGCAGGCCGCGTTCCTCCAGATCCGTCACCAGCGCAAACATGGTCTGGTCAAAACCGGGTAGCTTGTTGTTCTTCAGGATCTTGAAGTTGTTCGTGTGCGTGTCCCATGCATCATAGTCCACATTGACGGGCCCCCAGAACAGATCCCATGTGACATTGACGAACCGAACTCCCGCCTCAACCAGCCGACGGGCGATCAGAGCCGAGTTGCCGAACAGCGTCTGTCCATAACGGTCCACCGTTTTCGGATCTTCCTGAGACAGATCAAAAGCCTTTCGCATCCCGGACGAAGTCAGAATGTCAAAAGCCTGCTGCTGGTTTCGCAGATACGAAGTCGTTGAAGCCAACTGGTCCGCGCGGCGTCTCTCGTCATCGATCTGCAGCAACAGTGAACGCCGTTCGTTCAGGCGGTCAATTGTCATGCCGTCTTCGAGTGACGTGCTCGGCAGGACCGGAGCCCCGCGCACGATCTGTGGAGTCCCAGGCGACGGCGCGAATGAGTCTTTGTTGTAGTACGGCAGACACTCCGTGGTGAGCGGATCGTATTCCTTGCCCAGAAAGCCGCCGTACGGACCGGCTCGGCGAAACGACTGCCCCCAGCCCAGCCAGTTGGGCATGTAGACGTACGGCGGCGTTTCCGTTCGCGGGCCAGCAAGATACTGCAGGGCTGACCCCATGCTGGGCGGATCTGTCCCGCGCGGATGCTGATCGGGCGGCATGGCATCATAGCCGGTGTAACACGGCAGGCAGTTGTGGCAACCAGCTTTGTGATTCACCGAACGAATAAAGGCAAACTGATGTGCCATCCGCGCGAGCTTCGGCAGATGCTCACACACCTCGATGCCGGGAACCGTCGTCGGAATCGGCTTGAATTCTCCGCGGACCTCTGCCGGTGCGTCCGGTTTCAGGTCGTACATATCCTGTGTCGCCGCGCCGCCGAGCAGGAAGACGAAAATGACATTCTTCGCTTTTGCTCCCTGCACGGCTCCCGCAGCCTCTGCCGACAGCATCTGAGACAACCCAAAGCCTCCCAGCGCTGACAGCGCGCCCGCCTGCAGCGTCTCACGACGAGTCACACCGTCGCAGCATCGCCGCGGACTACCAAGCATCGTCAACATAAGCGTGTCTCGCTGAAACGCCACCGAGAATTCAATTGACAGTGTGGCATGTTATACTGTGCGCGGCTTCGATGCGATCTTTCCAGGCCGTGGAATTTCTGAATCACAATAGTTTAACCGCGTGCCCACCGGGCCGCGCTCGTCCATTGGTGGCCCCAGCGCGCGGCCTGGTGGGCACGAGGTTAAACGAGACTGATGATCATCGAGCATGGTTCGGTCCATTAGAGAAGCCATTCGCTCGCGAGCATGGCTAAGATGGCGACGGCAGCATCGACCGCCAGTCGCCACTTCCAGAACGCATGGACCGCAGAATCGCGGCCGCTGACCGTCTTAATGACAAGTGCGATGAAGATGTTGCAGCAGATGGTGAATCCAAAGAGAATCACTGACATTGCGATCTTGAGACCCGGTGGCTGATTCATGCGTACCATCAGTTGTGCCTCCATTCCGATCACGAAAAACAAACCCGCGAGCGTATGGGCCAGCCACCAGAATGTTCCCACGATTCGAACGATCACCGAACCATTTCCAAATGCGCTCGCCACCGCCGGGCCGATCGGAATTCGACCACAAAATGTGCAGACCCAAAGCTGAATCAGAAAGCGACCTTCGAGAGAATAGACCAGCGTGAACATGAGCAGCAGAAACAAGGGCAGCGGAATCCTGAGAGCCCATTGATTTGGCAACACGACAACAAGCAGAAAGAAAAAAGACAACAACGTTCCCGTAAACGCTGACAGCCAGGCTTCAATTCGTTCCATCGTGCAGTATTGAGTCATTTGCCGGATTCCCGACAGAAGTCTCGGTGAACCCTCTGCCGATAAACGTGTCGGACCATGAATTGACTTTGCTCGAACTGAGACACTGCCATGACTTCTATCGGCGCTGCCGTTGCGCGTGTGACTCCGGGATAGATATTAACTGAATCCACTCACCCCGGCGTCACTCGCCGGGCTTTTTTACGCCCGCAATACCCGCCGACAGCAGTGAAATGCGTCGTTCGCGGTGCGATGAAACGCCTCGCAAACAGAGCCCCAAATCGTTTAACGTCAAGCCGCAGGCGACTGCGTCTGTGGCACAACTCGATCTCTCTTCGGGCCAGCCATCAATCCATCGCTGACAGAGCACTCGCCAAAGTCGGCGGGGTCTTTCGGTGGCTCTCATGATATCCACCGCAGCATCTGAAAAAAGATGGGCGAAGCGGCGCAATTCCGGAATTGAGTACGTCAAGAGTGAAGTATGCATCCACACATTTGCACAGGCAAAGTACTGATCAAGTGAACCTCCGAGACCGCCGCAGCTTCGCTAATCATCCAGATTCCGACTAACCACTGGACCGTGCGGCGATTCGGTCGTACCATGCTGCTTGCCATGAACAAAAATGCTCAAAACACAACGAATTCCGAAATCTCAGGGCACCCCGTCGCAGAGAAGTCGCACGATCCTGAAGTCACATCGCCATTGGCCGATGTCTCGGGGGTGACTGCGTCAGAACTCCGGGCAATCAATGATGAAAAACTCGCGGTCGTTCGCCTGGCGATCAACATGGGCGACTATGATTCGGATGCCATTCTGGAAAAGGCGCTCAGTCGCATGCTGGAGCGACTGGAAGAGTCCGAAAACGAGCAATAATGCTTGGTAATCCTGAGAGTTTTCTCTGAGGCCGTATTCATGCCGTGACATTCGCTGCGGAGTTGGCCAAACTGTGCGGCGAGTTGAAAGTTACAAACGGTGTATTGAGGTTGCTGTGAGTGATCTGGCATTCAATGAAATTGCTCGTCCTGAAGTCGCGGTTTCGCCCGTCGAGAAATTCCGTGAATTTCTTGGCACACGTGGCAAACGCCTGACTCAGGAACGCGAAACGATTGTGCGTGAGATCTTTGCGGATCACGAACATTTCGATTCGGACCAGATCGTTGCCAGGTTGACTCAACCACGTCGTGACGGTGGCCGTGTGAGCCGGGCCACGATCTATCGAACGCTCAGTTCATTGGAAGAAGCCGGCCTTATTCGCAAAGTCGCGCGCGCGAATGACCGCGAAGTTTACGAACACGATTACGGCTATCCGCAGCATGATCATTTTATCTGCGAGAAGTGCAACCAACTGGTTGAATTCCGCAACGATGAAATCTCGGCAGTGCTGGAACGCGTCGCGGCGGATCATGGTTTCCGCATGAGCGGTCATCGCCTTGAAGTCCACGGCATCTGCGCTGCGTGTGCAAAGCCGCCTACTCGTCGCCACCACAAGCTGGACATGATTTGACGGGAGCCCGAAAAGGTGTCAGGAACGAATGGCACTGTCGGGGTCTGTCAGAAATGCCCGAAAAGGTGTCAGTGCCCGACGAAAAGGTGTCACCGAAAAGGTGTCAGGAACCGTTTATTTGAGTTTTGGTCTTCCTTGTGGGCGGGAGGTGATTTCAAGGCCGAGTTTTTTGGTCGCTGTGGTCGCCCATGTTTCATCTCCAAACG
>JAYTAK010000233.1:0-10622 GCA_043737515.1 Candidatus Kuenenia sp.
TCAATCCGTTTCAGGCAACTACTAACTGGAGAGCCGTGTGCGGGAAAACCGCCCGCACGGTTCGGAGGGAGGGGGAGCTGAATTCATTCAGCCCTCCCTCCCCCTATCAATGTTGCTCGCACGATCCGCCACTGCAGTAAAGTGACACGCTAAAATCTTCTCAGGAAAACAAAACTCTAGACGTTTGCTGAACAAACAGAATAGTTTAACCGCGTGCCCACCGGGCCGCGTTCGTCCGCCGGTGGCCCCATAGCGCGGCCCGATGGGCACGCGGTTAGTTAAACGAGTGAAAGGACAATCAGGACGTCTCAATTCCGGATCGCGTGTCGTATATCAGGGGACTCACGTCCCCCGCACGGTCGTGACAATCATTGGAGTCGTCGCCTGCACTTCCGGCAGTCGATTACAGGTCCTGGAAAATATCGCTGGACGGCGTCTGTCACAGTCCATCAGACTGCCGTCACCGACCTGGACATGGTCATCGGCACGAGTGACATCCCGTTTGAAGTCGCCGCAGATTGACTTGTCGGCAGTAACACCCTCAGCAATTGGCTGCAGGCAGAAGCGGTGTTACTTCTACAATTCGCCTGGGAACTGGCTGCAATGAACCTGCAGCCATTTCGAAATGTCCTAAGGCGATATCCCTTGCCGAAAACATCAGGAAGGACACATTCCCCATGCGAAAACTTGCCAGCATTCAGACGGTCACCACTGTTGAGCCCATTCCGAACGCCGACGCGATTGAACGCTTTCGCGTGCTGGGTTGGTGGATTGTTGGGAAAAAGGGCGAAGTCAATGAGGGCGATCAAGTCGTCTACTGCGAGATTGATTCGCTGCTTCCCGAGCGGCCCGAATTCGAATTCCTGCGTCCCAGTAGCTTCAAAACAGCGATCATTGAAGGAGAATCCGTCCTTCAGAGATCTGGCTTCCGTATAAAGACTGTCAAACTACGTGGCCAGGTGTCTCAGGGAATTTGCTTTCCACTCAGTATTCTTCCGGACGGAACGTGCTGCAACCCTGGCGATGACGTGACCGACGTTCTGGGCATTATCAAGTATGAACCACCTGCACCCGTCGGAATGGGTGGACTCGTGAAAGGACCGTTCCCCGGATTCCTGCCAAAGACCGATGAGACTCGCATCCAGGTTCTGGAGCCCCTGCTGGAACAATACCGAGGCCAGACGTTTTATATTACTGAAAAGCTGGACGGCACGTCTTGCACCGCGTTTCTTCGAGACGGCGAATTCGGTCTTTGCAGCCGCAATCTGCGGCTGGAGGAAACCGATCAGACAAGTTTGTTTACACGCCTCTCGCAGACGATGGATTTGCCTCAGAAACTTCAACAGATCCGCGACCGATTTGGATTTCAGCCTGCCATTCAGGGCGAAGTTATCGGTCCCGGGATTCAGAAGAATAAATACGGATTGACCAGGTTGGATCTGCGAATATTCAGCCTTATCGATATTGATCGATATGCACTTGTCGATCGAGACTTGATGTTGTCCGCCATTGAGAGTGTTGGTCTGACTCTGGTCCCACAACTGGGGCAATTCGTGTTGAATCACACGATTGACGAACTTGTGGAACTGGCCGTTGGCAAAAGCCAGTTGAATCCTGTCGCTCACCGCGAAGGGCTCGTCTTTCGACCTGCTCAGGAGGTCCAGGACGCTACTCTCGGTGGACGATTGAGCTTCAAAGTCATCAATCCACAGTTCCTGTTGAAGTACGATGAATGAACAACACCCACCGTCCCGTGTTCAGTTTGTATACCTAAAAACCAACGATTGACGCCGCATGGGTGCTAAAACGCCCTTTGGATTTCGCCTTGTCCGCTGTCGTCGTAGGGCAGCCAGAGCAGGGCGATGCGATCGACGGCGGTGTCTGTTTTGCGAGGGGAGATCTCCATGCTGTCGAATTTCATGAGGTCGGTGTCCAGTTGATCGGCGATCTGCTGAACCTCGGTTTCGACGGTTGTGTTCAGTTCTTCGCGTTCGTGCAGCAACGCCGCGTACTGTTCTTCGGCGGCTCGGATGTCGCCGGCTTCGGATGCCATTCCGGATGCGGATTTGATCACGGATCCGGCACGCGTGATGTTGGTCACGCTGCCCATCTTGCGACCGAACAGGGCTCCCAGAACACTGGTGCCGAAGTTGACGGCAGTCGAAAGTGTCTTTGATGACTTCTGCGATTTTTCCTTTTCAATCTTTTGTTCGGCTCGGCGAATCTTGCCGTCCAGCGTTGAGAACTTTGTCGCATACTTGCGCCGCAGCTTCTCAATCAGGCGGTCGCGTTCTTCACGGGCATTCATCCGCAGCCGAATGCGGAAATCCGATTCGGACTCACCCGGCTGTGACGTCTGCTTCAGTTCCTCACAAGTGAATACCGAAAGCTTGCGGTCGCGGTAGAGATGGTTTTTCAACGCCGTCGTCCAGCCTGTGTACGACTTCTTCTGAGTCACCTCTGCGGGCAAGTCCCGGTAATCTGCGTCGGGAAATTCCGGTTCGGTCAAGAGCTGCGGCAAGTCCGCTTCGTCCCATTCGTCCGACTCCACCCACGGATCAGCGGGCACGGAATCTGCGGCAAGGCGAATCAGCGTCACCGGATCCCACAGTTCAATGCCATTCTTTGCATCAATGAAATGCACACGCGCCTGGCCGAGCAACGCTGGTCGGTAGACAACTCGCGTGACATGCATGTGAACGGGAAGAAAGTATTCCGGAATCCCTGGCGGCAGCACGGGCCGCGCTGGTTGACTGGGCAATTCCGCCTGTGGCGCGGCGAAGCGCGGCGCGGCGGCAACAGTTGCTGCGGTGCCGGTTGCGACTCGATCTGAATTCTTGAACGGAGCCATGAGGACTTCGATCTGCTGGCGACTCACGGGGCCGCGAAGATACGACAACGCCCAGCGACTGCGAAACACCGTCGGCGCATCTTCATGCACGTTGTTCATCAGGAACACACGACTCCCGAGCCCGGCGAGTGTTTGTTCCATGGCCTGACGGTCGAATTTGGAACCAACTGAATTGGCTGCACCTTCAAGCCCCTCCAGCACGCGCATCTTATCGCGTTCCGTCTGCAAGCGACCCAGAAACCATGTGCCGCAGTTGGACAATCCTTTGTAGTCCAGGTCCACGGGGTTTTGCGTCGCGAGAACGCAGCCCAGCCCAAAGGCGCGAGCCTGTTTGAGCAGCGTGAGCATCGGTCGCTTGGACGGCGGGTTGGCGATCGGCGGAAAGTACCCAAACACTTCGTCCATATAAAGGATCGCCCGAAGACTGGAAGTACCGGTCTGGTTTCGCATCCACGAGATCATTTCATTCAGCAGGATCGTCACAAAGAACATGCGTTCCGGATCCGACAGATGTGCGATGGAGATCACGGCCAGGCGTGGCTTGCCTTCAGGAGTGTACAGCAGTTTTTGAATGTCGAGCGGTTCACCTTCCAGCCATGCCGCGAAACTGGGGGACGCCAGCAGATTATTGAGCGTCATCGCCAGTTTGAAGCGTTCGTTCTGCGGATAGAAAGATTCCAGATCCAGAAACCCGACCTTGTTGAACGGAGGTGCCTGAATCGATCGAATGAGTGCCCCCATTTCGATGTTTTGATTACTCCGCCAGAAAAAGTCGAAAATCGTTGACAGCAGAATGTGTTCACGACTGCTGATGGGATCGGCATCGATCTGCAGCAGAGCCAGTAAGCCGGAAGCAGCCGACAGGATTCTGTCACGAAATGCTTCCGCGTCGTTCAAGACCTGAGCGTTCGGCGCATCGAAGGACTTGAGCACCGTGATCTGGCGTCCCGCGCTGCTGGCGGGTGTATAGATGGCAACTTCGGCGGCATCTCGAAGTTTTTGAATACGTTCACCCGACTGTCCCCAATCTTCCAGCCCTGTACGCCAGGTGTCGGCGGTTTTCTGTGCGTATTCAGTCGTCGTCATGCCGTTGCGCACGGCTTCCTGCGGATCGACCCACGGTTCGAAGTCGGTCGCCTGCAACCGGGGAAACGTGAGCATCAAGTTCCCGAGGTCGCCCTTGGGATCGATACAGATGGCCGGAATGCCGTCAAGGGCGGCTTCTTCCAGCAGGGCCAGGCACAATCCGGTCTTGCCGCTGCCTGTCATGCCGACGCACACGGCATGCGTCGTCAAATCCTTCGAGTCGTACATCAACAACTTTTCTGGATCCGTGACGCCGGTTTTCAGGTCGTGAACTTTTCCGAGGTAGAACTGTCCCAGCTTTTCGAAGTCAGTCATGTTGGTTAAAGTCGTGGTGTCAGGTGGGGAGTGTTTCAGATCTGAGATTTCAAATCTGCCAGAATGAGCAGCCATGGAATGGCCTCAATCGCTGAACTCTGGTCGATCCATGTGGTTTCGACAACATCGCTCCTGCGATTTCCTTCAGCAAAACGTCAGTCATTCTTGACATATGGCCGTCAGTTTGACACCATTCGCGCTTCTCATTGCAGACCTCTGCACATTTGTTGAGTTGCTTCACGGTTGAGGCGGTTCGATCTGCGCTGATTTTGTTGACTTCGGTCTGCGATGAATTCGGTAATTAGTCCTGGACAACGATAGCGTTTGGAAAAAGTGTCATGGCCGTACCAAAGAGAAGGCAGTCAAAGTCCCGTTCGCGGAAGCGTAACAGTCACAACACCATAAAACCCCGTCAGCTTGCCAAATGCACTCAGTGCAGCACCATGGCACCGACACATGTGATCTGCCCGACCTGTGGCTACTACCAGGGACGCACGCTGGTTGAGGTCGAGGAATAACCAGAATGCGGATCGCATTGGATGCGATGGGGGGCGACTTCGCTCCCGGCCCCAATATTGTTGGTGCATTCGAGGCGGTCGAGCGAAATCCGAATCTCGAGATCCTGCTGGTAGGTGATCGCGCACGTCTGGAAGAAGAGATCGCCAAGGTCGGCTCACTTCCGGAAAATGTGCGAATCGTCGAATCAGACGGTGTCGTGGGGATGGAAGAAAAGCCCACCGCTGCGCTGCGCGAAAAGCCCAACTGTTCGATCGCTCGCTGCTGGCAATTGATGGCGGCAGGCGAGGCCAACGCCGTCGTAAGTGCTGGCAACACTGGTGCAGTGGTCGCTGCGGGATTGCGGACTCGCTTGTTTCTGAAAGGCGTGAAACGTCCCGGCATTGCCGTACGGATGCCAACCGTTAAGGGTTCATGCGTCATCATTGATGTCGGAGCGAACCCTGCCGCGCGCGCCGAGCATCTGGCCCAGTATGGACTCATGGGTGCCGTTTTCGCCCGCGAACTGCTGGGTGTCAAATCGCCGCGCGTTGGATTGCTGAACATCGGCAGCGAAGAAGGCAAAGGCACGGATCTGTATCGAGAGACACACGCCTTGCTGATCAATTCTCCGATCAAGTCAAACTACATTGGCAACGTCGAAGGCCGTGATCTGTATCATGGCGACGTCGATGTTGTCATCTGCGAAGGCTTTGTGGGCAATGTCGTGCTGAAAGTCAGCGAAGGCATGGCGGAATTCGTGCTGAAGACTGTCGGCGGGTCTCTGATGAAGTCCCTCACGACGGAACGCGATCATGCGCTGCAGACGCTCACCAAAGTTACGGAACAGTTCCACTATCAGGAGTCAGGCGGAGCGCCGCTGCTGGGGATCGATGGAATCTGCATCATCTGCCACGGTTCCAGCGATCATCGATCTATCCGCAATGCGTTGAAAATGGCGACGGAAATCGACAACCGGCATATCAACGCTCAAATTACGGAACTGCTGTGTCAGCAGAATCCGTGAATTGACAATCGTTCTGTCCGTTTCGCATTTCTGCCTGGTGAAATCATGTCCAAAATTGCGATCTTCTTTCCCGGTCAGGGTGCTCAGCATGTTGGGATGGGCCGCAGGATTGCGGCTCAGTATCCGAAGGCTCGCGAACTGTACGATCGTGCCAGACCAATTCTGGGATTCGACCTTGCCAGATTATGCTTCGAAGGCCCCGCTGCGGAACTTGATTCCACTGTCATCAGTCAGCCTGCGCTCTTCGTTTCCAGTCTTGCCGCGCTGGAGAAACTCCGTGCAGATTCACCGGAAATTGTGCTTGGTTGCGAATTTGCAGCGGGCCTGAGTCTCGGTGAGTATACGGCCCTGGTGTTTGCGAGCGCCATGTCTTTTGAAGACGGTCTGCGTGTGGTCAAGCGTCGCGGCGAAGCAATGCAGGCAGCCGCCGATGCCACGCCATCGGGTATGGTCAGTATTCTGCTGCTCGATCGCGAACAGGTGGAACAGATCTGCGAAGAAGCATCAGCGCACGGTTCGATTCAGATCGCCAACTATTTGTGTCCTGGAAATCTGGTTGTCAGCGGAGACAATGCCGCGTGCGAGCGAGCGGCCGAGCTGGCCGTGGCGGCGGGTGGGAAAGCCATCCCGCTGGCGGTTGCCGGTGCCTTTCATACCAACATTATGCGGCCTGCGGATGAGGCCCTGGCTGATGTGCTGAACGAGGTGGAAATTCGCACGCCCGAGATCCCGGTTGTCTCAAACGTCGATGCGCAAACACATTCAGATCCCGATGAGATCCGTCAGTTGCTCATCCGCCAGGTCGTCAATCCCGTGCGTTGGGAAGACTCCATTAACCTGATGCTGGGCGAAGGCTGCACAGAGTTTTATGAGGTCGGTCCTGGAAAAGTTCTCAAGGGACTGCTCAAACGCATTAACCGGAAAACTGCCTGCACGACGATTAACGATTCGTTCGACGAGACCGGTGGAATGTGATTCACGACGGTTTCACCGAACCCGTTAAACGATATACAGCTCATCCATAGTGACACCTGCCGGAACGGCGCTGCGCTTGGTCCGGCCTGCCTCAGATCAAACATTCACGGGGCACTGGCACCGTCGTCAGTTCGTATTCATCCCAGCGCCGGAATCGATCAGCAGCGGCAGGTCGTGCGGGTCTTCGGTATTCTGTTCAACAGGCTTCTCGGACTTCATGCGATGAGCCAGAACCTGGTCGCGGTAATCACGCAGCGGTTTAATGAGAGCGGCATTGACGAAGCGACGGCGAAGATAGAATTCGGCCTTATTCACGGCGGCTGTATCGCAAACCTCTTCCATTTGAGCCATCGCGCGGTTGGCGACGCCGACGGAAAGATCCACATCGTTCTGCACACGCAGCGCGGAGCGTGGCTCCCATGCCGTGCGTGCTTCCCAGCGTTCGATCATTTTCTGCAGCAGCGAGTTCAGCATGTCGTATCGTTGGGTGTCGTCGCCAATCAGCGACGGATTGTCCACAAGCTGTTGCATGGCGAAAATCACCGGACGGACGGAAGCATCGACAGGCGACGTATAGAACACGATATGCAGTCGATGCCGGAATTCTTCCGTCGGAGACGGGTGCTGCGAGAGTTCATGCAGCCGCACAATTTCATAGTGCGCGAAATTGGTGATGAGTGGTTCGAAATTGTCGGTGTATGTGTCCATTCTCCTGATCAGCGCTGGAGTCAACTCTCCGCGCCTGGCCGCCGATAATGCCTGGCCCAGCGAGACCAGGTATCGCTGGCGCAGCACGTCCAGCGGATGAGCAACTTTGTTGATCATTCCTCGCTGAATCACGTCACGCGGCGGACGAGCGCTCTGCTTCATCTCCATCTGCAGCGACTTGCGATACGTCCACGGCTGATCGGGCATCCCCGCCAGGATTTCCAGTTGCTGCGTCAAGGCGCTCAAACGGCGTTTGACTTCCTGATGATCCTCACCCGCCGGAGTTGCAGCCAGAAGCTGCTGCTGGTGGGGACCAAATGCCGCCTGGAGTTCCGACGGTTTGTCCGCCCTGCGAACCGCTTCCAAGGGCAGCAGCATGGCCAGACCACAGTTGGTCCCGGAGATTGCATACGGTGGTGATTCGTGACTGAACACGCCGAGCGAATCGCGAGCATCGAGCAGCGGCAGGATGGCAACCTGAGCCCAGTCCCAGCCGGCCTTCGCGATTTCTCGCCGCACATGATCGCGCTGCAGTCGCGACAGAAGTTCCGGATCGATCAATCCTTTGTCAGAGTCGGAAGCCAGCAGCAGCATTTCACCTGGCATCGTCTGAATCACTCCGACGTTGGTGAATGCCGTCATCAATGTGGCCAGCGCTGCTTTCAATGGCTCAGGTCCGGGATCGCTTTGTCGAAACCGCTGACAGAACACGGCATCCGGCATCATGCGCGATCGAGCGGCCTGATAGTACTCAGCTGTGAACTGACACGCAGCCGATGGCAAACCGGCGGATTCACCGGACGAGATCACGACATCAAAACTCTTCAGCTCCCGCCGCCGCAGCGCCAGCATCGCCGGTTCATGGAGGATGTGAACTCGTTCGTCCTGATCCGGAGGCAACTGCTCTCGGCTCCAGGTGAGGGTTTGAGCCAGCTCCGTGATTCGTGCGTCACTACGAACGGCGACGATCTCCTGAACAGGAAAATGCGTGCAGACCCGCAGGCAGACACCGGTGTCGTCGCCGAGCAGCAGCACACGCGCGGGTTGCTCATGACTGGCCAGCGGCAGAATCGCGGGAAGAATGTCTTCGATCGGCTGAGGCGACACGTCGGTGTCTGTACTGATGCGTCCGATGGGCATTCCGTTGCGTTGAAATTCGAGGACATTTCCCGCTCGCTGCCACACGGTGATTTCTCCCAACGAAGAAGGCACGGTGGTCATCAGTCGATTCACATGAGATTGACCAATCAGTTCCTGCGCCACGCCACGCTGCACGGCCGCCGCCGTCCGTTCAGAAAACAGCAGTGACGATGTTCGTGCAGTTTCGACAGAGCCGCACACAAGCAGCGCCATGCTGAGCAGGGTCAACACAGGCGAAGCGAATGTGCGCAACATGGACATCCGAATTCGGGCAGCAGACCGTTCACGATTGTCTGCACCAACGTGGATTGTCTGCACCGCCGCATGAATTGCAATTCCTGCCGCCAGCACCAGGACTGGTGAGACACCCAGCGAAACGGCAGCCAGCGCTAATACCGCGCCGACAACAAAGGGCAGAATTGTCGGACACGACGAAAGAGGTTTCGGAGTTACCCGCAACATGCAGAGGGCTGGCACAAAAGCCGCCGTTGCGAAGACCGCGTATTGCACGGAACGCAACAGCAGCACAGAAAACGCCGACAGGCTGCCGGTGTTGATCGCCAGATTCAGGTCCGTCAGCGGCACAAACAGCACAGGCAACAGCGCCAGCGTCAGCAGTGCCAGAAACTGGATGACGGATTTCTTCAGCAGCTTCAGCGCCAGTGGCCGTGTCAGCAAAGACAGTGCGAGTGCCGTGATACAAACCGACTGGATCACGACCGGCAGACCACCTGGAATCAGGCGACACAGGATTTCCGTGATCGCCACGACCAGCGTTCCGACAGCAGCAAAGAGAACTGCGACAGCGTAGCGGTCCCGCCTGGCCTGTACCGAAACAACGGGTTCAGCAGGATCGGACACCTGATCTGAGACGTGGTCGGTCGTGTGTTGCAGGAATCGTGCGGCAAACGCCAGTCCGACCATCAGCGTGACGGAACCAGCCAGCGGGAACGCAGTCATCCCCAGCCAGACTGGAATCAACAGCAGCAGAGCGCCCGGAGCACCAGCCAGCGCAGAATCGATCCACTGCCGGTCGATTTGCGGACTGACCTGCGTAAAGAATAAACCTGCAGCAGCGGTGATCAGCGCCACGACCAGTGCCGGGAAGAGCATCGTCAGAATCGATGCAACCGGCCATGTCGCGCCGATCGTTTCGCACCCGGCGAGCAATGTGACATTCAACAAAGTCGGAGTGAGCCAGCTCAGCGCGACCACAGCCAGCGCGAACAAGAACGCAATGACATGTGACCTTCGGGGATCGCTTGAAGGTTGCAGAATGCGATTCCTGATCCAGCTCACCGGGATCACACCGGCAGCAAACCCAAGTGCCAGTGCCGTCAGTGAATCCGGCGACGTGCCGCAGAGATTCAGCCAGGTCGCGGACAACTGGCCGACGGTGACCGCGACAGCAGCCGCGGTTGTCGTCCAATTCAATATCCGTCCGTGCGAATTCCGAATGTGTGAGATCATGGCATCCTTGCCTGAAGTGAATTCCTGGTGTCGATGGTCGTTTTCGGTGTTTTTACCGAAAAAGCAAGGTTTGCCTCAAGGCTGAAGGTAAGCGAATGTGAAGTGGGCGTTTCAGGCTTTGTCGCTCGAACCACTAAGGATGCCGAAAATCCGGATAGATGCAAAGTTTGGGACAAACAGGCTGATGAGGATGTCACTGAGACTAGTATTGCCCCATAGGGCGGTATACCCAGTAGTGGGGAATAAAAAGCCATTGCCACCGGCATGACCTGTACCAAATGCGCCATTCCCCAAGTCGCGGTGCAATTTCTCCACAAAATGCAGCCCTCTTTTTTTCCAGATGTATGTTTTTTTGAACACTACCGCTGACTTGAAGAAGTCTCGGCCACAAGTGTTTCCCTCAACTGACCAGCCTGCCCCCTCACCTTGACGCAAAAGCTCGGGAATCAGCCATTTTACTGACTCTACCGGATTCTACGTGCAGTTCCCGCTTGGTTTTTAAGCAAAAAATCGAGTGTGGGAGAATGATCGTTTAACGGCGAGCCGTAGGCGTAG
>JAYTAK010000234.1:0-4602 GCA_043737515.1 Candidatus Kuenenia sp.
TCCAGTCACCTTGATCGCACAGTGATCAGAATGCGGCGTTCATTTTCGACGCCTTGCAATGAGTCCCAACAGGACGCCATGTCGTCGCCACTGGCGCCAACCCAATGGCACTCCCTTTGTGAGCGGAATGGCGCTAGCCACCGGTGTCTGCGCGTGAAATCGCAGGGAAACACCGGCGGCTAGCGGTGTGTTGATTTAATCGTTTAACGGCAAGCCGCCGGCGTCGTTGCCCAATTTCGCCTACGCCTGCGGCTCGCCGTTAAACGAAAATGCCGAATCTGAAGACTAAATCAACGCCCGCTAGCGCCATTCCGCTCACAAAGCTGAGCGGTACGGCGCTAGCCGCCGGTTGTTGATTGAGTCTTCAGATTCCGCATTTTCGTTTAACGGCGAGCCGCAGGCGCAGGCGAATTGCGGTCACGACGCCTGCGGCTTGCCGTTAATCGATTCAATCAACAGCCCGCCAGCCTCGTTTGTTTTTCCTGTGTTGATCCCGGCTCTAAACCGGGGTTATCGCCCTGCGGCTGATGAAATCGACAGGCCGCAGGGGACTGGGGCTGATCCGCGAACGGCCGTCGCTGCGAGGCGTCCGCGCAGACACCGGTGGCTAGCGCCTAATGGCACTTGGTTTAGATTCTTCAGTCAGGCGGGAGCTTTGACTTTCGTTTTCTTTTTTTGAATTGATTGGACTTTGGTCTTTTGGGGTACGTTTCACGTTCAAAACTTCGTCCGGGTCGGTTGGGGAGTTTATCAAGAGTCGCATAGCTCAGAGTGTTCGATACTTGTCTCGCCACTGAGCGGCGTCAGTGAACATTGCCGACAGGAGGAACTGGTTGAAGGTCGTCCATGTGCGTTTGAAGCTCATGCGGCGAGGAGGCTCGCGGATGAGTTCAGCTGCCTGACAGCGAAACTGAGTCACAAGGTTGTAAGACACGACGGATGCCAGTAGTTCCTTGAAAAATGTGTCCACACTGCGAGCGAGGATATTTTCGGTATTCAGAACGACCTTCAGATTACGAATATCAATTTCCACATCTCCACGGCGTTTATACAAATCTGCCAGCATGGCAGAACAATCGGACAGATCCGTGATCAACAGCAGAGTCAGAAATTCATTGACCACAATTTCATGCAGCCGAACCTGCAGAACAGCATCTTTCGGAAGATCGGGATGCGTTTTCCGTTCCCTTGCCGAAGGCCTCCATTCATGAGTCCAGACTCTGTGGTGCTCACAACTCTCAATCAATTTGCTCTTCTTTGTCAGAGAAGCAAACCGTTGCTTTGTCATCCGCAACACAAACCCATGCCCGGCAGATGCAATCTGGTGCGCCACGGCGAAAATTCCGAATCCGGAATCACCCATGATAACGCTGGCTGCCGGCAATTGGTTGAGATTACGTCCGATGAGTGCTGTTTCAGAAACCGCATTTGGTCCGTACATGGCTCCGACTTCGGGAATCAATGCGGCTCCGCTGCTCAGTTCATGACAGACCGTCAGCAATGCCACCGGCCAGACGCCTTCGCCATGCTGGTTAGACGCCGGGGGAAAAGCCTTTTGCAACGCTGCTTCGGGAGCCAGCGTTATGGTTGTGCCGTCGATCGTGAAGACGCGACGCTTGCCCAGGGTTGGCTGCGTTGCGTCAATCAGCGACTGACTCACCTGCTGGGCGAACCACTCCGCCGCCTGGAGCGGCATCCTGCTGCGTGCCTGCGAATACGTACTGGTGTTTGTGGAAAGAGTTCCCTCCGTGACTCGTTTGTTGTCGGGCAGAAAGTCGGGCTTCGAGTCGATGAGCTTCTTGACCGCTGCTTCCAGAGACGTATCAGGATTCATCCGCTGATAGACCAGCATCCACAACACGACGGCTGTGGTATACACGGCATTCTCCCGAACCGGATGCCGCTCATTCGCCTCGTTCAGATCAACCCGCGTCTTCAAAAACTCAAACGCCCGATCAAACCGGGCATCACTCTCAACATCCAAAGAAACGACACGTCGCGCAACCATGCCAATTTGACTCCTTCTATAGGGAGTCAAACCACATGCGCATAAACTGTGCCAAAAATTAACCGATTCAAACATTTTTTAAGCCAAGTGCCATTAGTACTACAGCGCAAGGTTCAGTCTATCTGTAATCGCAGGAATCGTGGAAGATTGGTTTTTGGGGGAAGTGGATTGTCGTTGGTTTGAGGGTATTGACAGAGGGAGTATGCGGCATGGATGCCTCAGCACTTGTGGGACTGAAGTCGGACCTGGATACGTTTCTGGGGCGGTTTGATGACTGCTTCTCGCGGGGCGATACGCGATCTCACATGAGTACATATGTGGCCGGACAACTTTCAGATGTGGCGCGGAAGAACGTCGAAGCGATGGCATTGGCAGCCGGTGTTCCGGTGCGGACTCTGCAGGAGTTTCTCAGTCAGTACAAGTGGAAGGAAGACCTCGTGCGACAGCGGTTGCACGAGATTATTCGCGACGAACATGCTCATGAGCATTCCATCGGCATCATTGATGAAACGAGTGACGACAAGAAGGGCGTGAAGACTCCCGGCGTTCAGCGGCAGCATCTGGGCTGCAGCGGCAAGAAGGACAACGGCATCGTCACCGTGCATCTGGCTTATGCTGCGGACGATTTCCACTGTCTGCTGGATGGCGAATTGTTCCTGCCGGAAAGCTGGTCGAACGATCGCGATCGTTGTCGGGAAGCGGGGATTCCGGACGAGATGGTGTATCGTCCGAAATCCGAAATCGCTCTGGAACTCTACGACCGTGCGCGAGCCAGCGGCGTGAAGTTCGCATGGGTGACATTCGATGAATGGTACGGAGCCAAGCCCGCGTTTCTTCAGGGACTGAACGCTCGCGAGCAGTATTTTGTGGGAGAAACGCACAAGCGGTTCGTCGCGTGGACTGAGGAACCTGCCGTCACGGAGCGTCCTTTTCGCAGCTCCGGGCGAGGACGGTCACGCAAGACGCCGCGCCTGACCGCGAACTCACCGAAGTCCCGGTACATCGAAGATCTGGTTCAGCACAAGAAGGTGTTCACAGATCAGCCGTGGGGAAAATGGCACCTGCGGGATGGGGAAAAAGGTCCGATGGTGTGGGAAATCAAACGTGCCACGATCTGGGCGAAAGATGAAAACGGTCTGCCCAGCGGCCCGTGGCAACTGATGGTGTGCCGCAACGTGATGAATCC
Organism: Candidatus Kuenenia sp.; assembly: GCA_043737515.1. Classification (GTDB taxonomy): domain Bacteria; phylum Planctomycetota; class Planctomycetia; order Planctomycetales; family Planctomycetaceae; genus SXXK01. The sequence goes on from JAYTAK010000234.1 coordinate 3,195, forward strand.
GACTGAAGTGAAATACTTCATCAGCAATGCTCCTCCAGAGACACCGACGTCAACGCTGCTGCTGGTGGCGTTCTCGCGGTGGCGCGTCGAACGATGCTTTCAGGACGACAAAGGTGAAGTGGGGCTTGATCATTACGAAGGCCGCCGTTACACGGGCCTGAAGCGGCATCTGATCCTGAGTGCGGTGAGTCTTTTGTTTCTGTCTCGCGTGAATCAGCAGCTGCGGAAAAAAAAACGGGGAATGGACCGTCTGCCAGGTTCACACAGCGATCTGCGCCGTCGTGGAATCCTTAGGGCTTGATCCGGATGCTGCACACAGCCTGTATCAACGCGCGGCAGAAAAGATCAACTGGGCTCAGACACGCAACGCCGTCGCACGCAAATGTCACACAAAGACCACCCGGCTGAAACTGAAACGCCTCGGCATCCAACTCAACAAAATCAATCGCTGCCAATGGCCCAAACCGGGAACCTAGCGCTGTAGTAGTAAGTGCCCTGATTTCCGTATCATTCGCGACAAATCCGGCGATTGACATCCCCCGCGCGTCTTAGGTCCACGCCATTGGTGACGAGCCCGGCGGAAGCGTTGTCGCAGGAAACAGGAGATTCGACAGTCCACGTTAAGATAGAATCCGGATAGCTCAGGCCTGTCAAATACCCGGCTGTTGCGCAACGCAGAGAAGTCCTGAACTTTGCCGCCCAATGATGCGTTCGTTCAAATTGACACCCCTCGGGCAGGCTGATACCGTGATATCTGCGGTGCGTTCAATTTTTGAGTTTGCACGTGCCGGATGGTATGGGAACCATGCAACATGTCGCCCATTTTTCCGCCCCTCGTGGCCAATAGCAGACGGCGCATGTAGTTCAGAGTTCGGACATTCATTAAAAGGTGATTCATGAAATAGGTTATCTGGATTGCCATGTTCTTCGGTGTCCTATTGAATTCAACGGCCGTTCACGCTCAGCAGCAGTCGGCAGAGGCATTGCAGGCTGCCCAGCGGGAACAACTCATGCCGCTTAAAATGATGGATGGCATTTGGCGCGGAACTGCATGGACGATTCTGCCAGGAGGTAACAAGGTTGAGATGATACAGACGGAGCGCGTAGGCTCCATGCTGGATGGCGCGGTTAAGGTTATTGAAGGGAGAGGATATGACAGTGAGGGAGCCGTTGTGTTCAACGCTTTCGCCTCAATCGCCTATGACGCGACCAAAAAGGAATTGTTGATGCGATCCTATGCACAAGGGCGCGTGGGGGATTTTGCTGTGAAGCCCAATGAAAAAGGGTTTTCCTGGGAAATTCCCGCTGGACCTGCGACAATTCGTTATGTCGCTGAAATCGCTGATGGAAAGTGGCTCGAATATGGTGAACGCGTCGTGCCGAATCGTGACCCCGTTCGCTTTTTTGA